>NZ_JBHLZP010000667.1:0-287 GCF_042429965.1 Actinoallomurus acaciae | reverse complement strand
CCACCGGTCGCGTACGGATCGTTCGTCTGTCATCGGAGGCTCCTCGGCGGTGATCCCGCCGGGGCAGGGCACACGCGGATCGTCATGCGGGTCCCTCCGCCACGGCCTTGTCCAAGGCGGCGTCGTCCAGCGGTGGGGCACCGGCCCGCAGCCACAGGAAGTACTCGACGTTGCCCGACGGGCCGGGCAGCGGGCTGGCCGTCACGCCCCGGGCGCCCAGGCCGAGGGTCTCCGCGTGACGCGCCACGTCGCGTTCGGCCTCGGCGAGCAGTGCCGGGTCGCCGTCG
>NZ_JBHLZP010000666.1:0-3848 GCF_042429965.1 Actinoallomurus acaciae | reverse complement strand
GCCGCCGTCGGACTGCCGGCGCCCCCGCTGTCGCGGCACCTGGTCTTCACCGGCGCCCCGGGCACGGGCGGGCCGCCGTCGGACTGCCGGCGCCCCCGCTGTCGCGGCACCTGGTCTTCACCGGCGCCCCGGGCACGGGCAAGACCACGGTGGCGCGGCTGTACGGGCGGATCCTGGCCGAGCTCGGCGTCATCTCCACCGGCCAGCTCGTCGAGGTCGGCCGGCCCGACCTGGTCGCCAGCGTCGTCGGCGGCACCGCGCTGAAGACCGCGGAGAAGTTCGAGCAGGCGCTGGGCGGGGTGCTGTTCATCGACGAGGCCTACACGCTGTCCGCGAACGCCAGCGGCGGCCCCGACTTCGGGCGGGAGGCGATCGACACGCTGGTCAAGCTGATGGAGGACCACCGGGACGAGATCGTCGTGATCGTGGCCGGCTACACGCACGAGATGCGCAGGTTCCTGGCCACCAACCCCGGGCTCGCGTCCCGCTTCTCCCGCACCATCGAGTTCGCCGACTACTCGCCCGCCGACCTGGTCACCATCGTCGAGGGACAGTGCCGGGCGCACGACTACCGGCTGGAGTACGAGACCCGCGCGGCGCTCGTCACCTTCTTCGAGAACATGCCGCGCGACGACGCGTTCGGCAACGGCCGCAGCGCGCGGAAGGTGTTCGAGGAGATGGTCGGCCGGCAGGCGTACCGGCTCGCCGAGGAACCCGACATCACGCCCGTCGAGATGACCCGCCTGCTGCCCTCCGACCTCGCGCCCCCGGCCGCGGCCGGCGTCGGGGCCGGCGTCGGCGCCTCCGACGTCGGCCGGGTGGACTCGCTCCTCGCCGAGCTGCGGCAGATGGTGGGGCTGGCCGACGTCAAGCGGGAGGTCGGCAACATGGTCGACCTGCTCGCGTCGTCCCGGCAGCGGATCGAGGCGGGCCTGCCGGCGCCGCCGCTCTCCCGCCACCTGATCTTCGCGGGGCCGCCCGGCACCGGCAAGACGACGGTCGCCCGGCTGTACGGCTCGATCCTCGCGGCCATGGGCGTGCTCCAGCGCGGCCAGGTGATCGAGGTGGGCCGCGCCGACCTCGTGGGCGAGTACATCGGCCACACCGCGCAGCGGACGAAGGCCGCCTTCGACCGGGCGCGCGGAGGTGTGCTGTTCATCGACGAGGCCTACACCCTGGCGTCCGCGTCCGGCTCCGGTCCCGACTTCGGGCGGGAGGCGATCGACACGCTGGTCAAGCTGATGGAGGACCACCGGGACGAGGTGGTCGTCATCGCGGCGGGCTACGAGGGGGAGATGGAGACGTTCCTCGGCGCCAACCCCGGGCTGTCGTCGCGGTTCTCGCACCGGGTGCGGTTCGCCGACTACTCGACCGACGAACTCGTCACGATCGTCAGCCAGCACGCGGCGGCGGCCGGGTACGAGCTGAGCACCGCGACGGTGGCGGCGCTGCGGGCACATTTCGCCGGCGTGCAGCGCGGGTCCTCGTTCGGCAACGGCCGGTACGCCCGCCAGGTGCTCGACGAGGCGGTCACCCGGCACGCCAAGCGCATGCGCCGCACCGAGTCGCCGACGATCCAGGACCTGAGCCTGCTGCTGCGCGAGGACGTCGCCCCGGTCCCCGCGCAGGCGGGTGCCGGTGAATGACGACGCGGCGCGTCAGGACCGTTGAGACCGGGTCCTCAGGCCCGTCGCGTCGGCGGCAATGCGCCGTGGACTATCGGGACGCACCATTGATCTCTTCGTCGAGGTGCACTTTCAGCCGGCGCAGCGCGTGATAGGTGCGTGATTTCACGGTGCCGACGGGAAGGCGCAGGTCGTTGGCCGCCTGGGCGGCCGTGCGGTCGGCGAAATAGACGGCCTGCAGGATCTCGCGGTGCGCCGGGCTGAGGCGCGCGAGCGCGCGGGCCACGAACACCGAGTCGACCACCGCGCCGGCGTGATCGTCGTATCGGCCGGGGACGGCCGCGCTCTCCTCGACCTCGGCCGGGCGCGCCCTGCGAGCGCGGATCTTGTCCACCGCGATGTTGTGCGCGACCCGCATCAGCCAGCCGTTCACCGAGCCGCGCTCCGGGACGAGCACTTCGGCGTTGCGCCAGGCGCGGAGCATCGTCTCCTGGACGACGTCCTCGGCCTGGTGCGGGTCGGAGAGCAGGCGGGTGACGTAGGCCAGGAGCGCCGGGGCGCTGTCGGCGTAGAGCTTGCGGACCAGGGCGTGCGGGTCCTGGGGGCGGACGGGCGGGGGCGGCGCCTGTGCGGGACGGTCGGCCGAGGACGCGTGGTCGGGACGGATTCGACCGCGTGCGGGACGTCGGGTGCGGACCGTGTGGCCGGCGGCGAGGTGGTCGGAGGCCGGGGAGATCTGTCGTTCCAGAGTGCGCATGGAATCGGGCCTCTCCTGATAATTCTCAGAGCGCAGAGAGAGCGCTCTATTTGGGATTCGTCGTCAGGTGTGGCGTATTCCACGATCCGCTGAAGCCGCATGCCTCACATCGTTGAGCTCACTTATTTGAAAGTTTTAAGTTTCGAGGTATGTGCCGTCCCGCACGTACGTGTGGCGTTCACCGGGCAGAATGGTCGCGTTCGCGCTGCTGAGGGCGGTGGCTCCGAGCGCCGGACCTCGAACGCGACCCGGTGAGAGTTGACCGCCCCCCGCCGGGCCTGGATGATGAATTCAACAGGGAATGGTGGTGAAACCACACGATGCAGGCAGAGGAGCGGCAGCAAGAGATCCTGAGGCGCGCCCGGGCTCAGGGGCGGGTCGACGTCATGAGTCTCGCGGACGAGTTCGCGGTCACCAGCGAGACGATCCGGCGTGACCTGACCATGCTCGAACGCGCGGGCACCGTCCGGCGTGTGTACGGGGGCGCGGTCCCCGTGGGCCGTCCTCCGGTCGACCCCGCCCTGTCGGCGCGCGACGGCCTCATGACCACGGAGAAGGAGCGCATCGCCAAGACCGCTCTGACCGAGGTCCCCGCGGAGGGCGCCATCATCATCGACGCGGGTTCGACCACGGGCCGGCTCGCCGAGATCATGCCGACCGACCGCGAGCTGACCGTGATCGTCAACTCCCTGCCTCTCGCCACGATCCTCACCCCGCGCGCCAACCTCACCGTGATCATCCTGGGCGGCCGCGTGCGCCGCAGCACGTACGCCACGGTCGACGACTGGCTGTTGCAGCCGCTGTCGCAGATGTACGTCGACGTGGCCTTCATGGCGACCGGCGGCCTCTCGCTGGAGCGCGGGCTCACCACTCCCGACCCCGGCGAGGCGTCGGTGAAGGCCGCGATGATGGCCTCGGCCCGCCGTTCCATCCTGCTCGCCGACCACACGAAGGTCGGCAACGACTCCCTGGCCAGGTTCGGCTCGCTGTCCGACGTCGACCTGCTGATCACCGACTCGGGCCTGGACGACGGCGCCGCCGCCGCGATCGGCCTGGCCGGCCCCCGCGTCGTACGCGCCTGATCTCGATCTTCCGCCCGCGGGCGTGACCTCCGCCGGGGCGGAGGGCCGGCGGAGGCCACGGGCTCGTGCCCCCCGAGACGCGTCAGACCGCGGAGGGCAGCTCCATCCGGCCCGCCGCCTCGCGCGCGATCTCGACCCGGGAACGGACGCCCAGCTTGGCGAGGATGTGCGAGACGTGCACCTCGACGGTGCGGCGGGACACGAACAGGCTGGCGGCGATGTCCGGATTCGGGCGGCCGTCGGCGACGAGACGGGCGATGGTGAGCTCGGCGGGCGTGAGGGCGTCCCACCCGGTGGCCGCGCGGCGGCGTGGCCCCCGTCTGCGCTGGACCCCGTGACGGCGCAGGCGGGTGTCGGCGCGGAGCAGGTCCCAGCGGGCGCCGA
>NZ_JBHLZP010000665.1:0-3854 GCF_042429965.1 Actinoallomurus acaciae | reverse complement strand
TACGGCAGATCATCGAATCGGTCAACGAGACCTTCAAAGGCCAACTCGACCTGAAACGACACCGTGGCCGCACCCCAGCGGCGTGGCCGTCCGCGTCCTGCAACGCATCCTCGCACTGACCGCCGCCATCTGGCACAACGATCACACCGGCCAGCCGACAATACGCACGCTGACCGCCTACGACCACCAAACCCCTTGGAATCGATCATCTAGGCGGACTCGGCGAGGAGTTCGGCGACCGCCTGGAGGGCGAGGACGTAGGAGAAGGTGCCGAAGCCGGCGATGGTGCCCGAGGCCACGCCCGCGACGACCGAGGTGTGGCGGAACTCCTCACGGGCCGCCGGGTTGGAGAGGTGGACCTCGATCAGCGGTGCCGTGCGCTGCGCGATGGCGTCGCGTACGGCGTAGGAGTAGTGCGTGAAGGCCGCGGGGTTCAGCACGACCGGGATGTGCCCGTCGGCGGCCTCGTGCAGCCAGGCGATCAGCTCCGCCTCGTCGTCGGTCTGCCGTATCTCGGCGTGCAGGCCCAGGCGGCGGGCCGTGTCACGGCACAGGGCGGTCAGGTCGTCGAAGGTCGTGGCCCCGTACACGTCGGGCTCGCGGCTGCCCAGCCGGCCGAGGTTGGGGCCGTTGAGGACCAGCACCTCGCTCATCGGGTTCGGGAGGTGCTCGGTCATCGTGCCACCCGTTCGTAGGCGGATCTCAGCAGGTCCTCGTCCGGGTCCTCCAGGCGGCCCGGCGCGGCCAGGCCGTCCAGGACGACGAACCGGAGCCGGGCGCCCCGCGCCTTCTTGTCGACGCGCATCGCCTCGCGCAGCTCCGGCCAGGCCTCGGCGGTGTAGGACGTCGGCAGGCCCACCGCGGTGAGGATCTCCCGGTGGCGCTTGACGACGTCGGCGCCGAGGCGCCCGGCGAGGCAGGCCAGCTCGGCGGCGTACACCATGCCGATCGCAACGGCGTCGCCGTGCCGGAAACGGTACGCCTCGACCTTCTCGATCGCGTGGCCGAGCGTGTGGCCGTAGTTGAGGATCTCCCGCAGGCCGCTCTCCCGCAGGTCCTCCGACACGACACGCGCCTTGATCGCGATGGCGCGTTCGATCAGTTCGAGGGTGTGCGGCCCGTCCGGGCGGCCCGCCGCCTCCGGGTCGTCCTCGACAAGCTCCAGGATGCGGGGATCGGCGATGAACCCGGCCTTGATCACCTCGGCGAGGCCGGCGACGTAGTCCTCGCGCGGCATGGTCACGAGCGTGGCCAGGTCGCACAGGACGCCGGCGGGCGGGTGGAAAGCGCCGACGAGGTTCTTGCCCTCGGGGATGTCGATCGCGGTCTTGCCGCCGACGGCCGCGTCGACCATGCCGAGGAGCGTGGTCGGCACCAGCACGGCGCGTACGCCGCGCAGCCAGGTCGCGGCGGCGAACCCGGCGAGGTCCGTCGTGGCCCCGCCGCCGACGCCGACGATCGCGTCCGATCGGGTCATGCTCATGCCGGCGAACGCGGACCACAGCCCGGCCAGCACGGTGACGTCCTTGCCCGCCTCGCCGTCCGGCACCGGCAGCGGACGCGCGTCGTACCCGGCGTCGGCAAGGGCGTGACAGACCGGCCGCGCGATCTCCGGCAGCCCCTCGGCGTGCACGACGGCGACGATCCCGGCCGTACCGAGCAGCGAGGGCAACTCGCCGAGGACCCCGGTGCCGATCACCACGTCGTACGGCGCGTCGCCGCCCACCGGGATCCGGCTCACGCGCCCGCCTTCGTCGCAGGAGCGACGCCGGTTCGCCCACTCATGCAAGCCCCTTGACGATCTCGTCGACGATGTCGGCGGGCTCCCGGTCGTCCGTGGCGACCCGGATCGTGGCGAGGCCCTCGTAGATCGGCCGGCGCTCTTCCATCAGCTTGCGGAACTGGCTGCGCGGGTTGAGCACGAGCAGCGGCCGCGCCGAGGCGAGGCCGACGCGCTTGACCGCGTCCGACAGCCCGACCTCCAGGTAGATGACCGGCAGCTCCGCCAGGTCGGCCCGGGTGCCGGCGTCGAGGATGGAGCCGCCGCCGAGGGCGAGGACACCGTCGTGCTCGGCTAGCGCGGCCTGGACGGCCGCGCGTTCGAGCGCGCGGAAGTACTCCTCGCCGTCGTCGACGAAGATCTCTCCGATCGGCTTGCCGGCCTCGGCCTCGACGTCGTGGTCGGTGTCGCGGAAGGCGACTCCGAGCCGCTCCGCGAGGAGGCCTCCGACCGTGGTCTTGCCCGACCCGGGCGGGCCGATGACGACGGCCTTGGGTTTCATTTGATCACCAGTGAGGATAGGTAGCCCTGCAGGTTCCTGGCGGTCTCCTCGACGGAGTCGCCGCCGAACTTCTCGACCGCGGCCTCGGCGAGGACCAGGGCCACCATCGCCTCGGCCACCACGCCCGCGGCCGGGACGGCGGTGACGTCGCTGCGCTGGTTGATGGCCTTGGCCGGCTCGCCGGTCAGCACGTCGATCGTGGACAGTGCGCGCGGCACCGTGGAGATGGGCTTCATGGCGGCGCGGACCCGCAGGGTCTCGCCGGTCGTCATGCCGCCCTCGACGCCGCCGGCGCGGTTGGTGACCCGCCGGATCTCGCCGTCGCGCACGATCTCGTCGTGCGCCTGCGAGCCCCGCCGCGCGGCGGTGCGGAAGCCGTCGCCGACCTCGACGCCCTTGATCGCCTGGATGCCCATGAGGGCGGCGGCGAGGCGGGAGTCGAGGCGCCGGTCCCAGTGGACGTGGCTGCCCAGGCCCGGCGGCAGGCCGTGCACGACGACCTCGACCACGCCGCCGAGCGTGTCGCCGTCCCTCTTGACCTGCTCGATGTGCGTCACGATCGCGGCGCTGGTGTCCGGGTCGAGGCAGCGGACCGGGTCGGCGTCGATGCGCTCGAGGTCGCCGGGCTCGGGGATCACGCCCTCGGGGACGCTCACCTCGCCGAGCGCGACCACGTGGCTGAGGATCTCCACGCCGAGCACCTGGCGGCAGAAGGCGCGAGCGACCTCACCGACCGCCACCCGGGCGGCCGTCTCGCGGGCGCTGGCGCGCTCGAGGATCGGCCGGGCGTCGTCGAAGCCGTACTTCTGCATGCCGACCAGGTCGGCGTGGCCGGGGCGGGGCCGCGACAGCGGCGCGTTGCGCGCCTGTGCGGCGAGCGCCTCGGGGTCGACCGGGTCGGCCGACATCACCGTCTCCCACTTGGGCCACTCGGTGTTGCCCACGCGGATCGCGATCGGGCCGCCGAGCGTACGGCCGTGGCGGATGCCGCCGATGATCTCGACCTCGTCCTGCTCGAACTTCATGCGGGCGCCGCGTCCGTAGCCCAGGCGCCGGCGGCGCAGCGCCTCGCCGATGTCGGCCGAGGTCACGGCCACGCCGGAGGGCAGCCCTTCGAGGATCGCGGCGAGGGCCGGGCCATGCGACTCCCCCGCGGTCAGCCAGCGCAACATGCGGTAAATACTTTCATGTACGGGTGGTGTCCCATGCAGGTGTCCAGCATTTGAGCACGTCTCAGGCGATCTCGCGCCAGTCGAGGACGCCGGCGACCAGGTCGCGGATGGCGGCCAGCAGGCCGAGCCGGTTCGCGCGTACGGCCGCGTCGTCGGCCATGACGAGCACCTTGTCGAAGTAGTCGTCAATGGGCTCGACCAGCGCCTCGGCCACCGTGGCGAACTCCGGCAGCGGCAGCGGGCCGGCGCGCAGCTTGTCCGCGACGCCCGCGAGGGCGGTGGCCAGCGCGTGCTCCGCGGCGTCCTCGAACAGCGCGGGATCGTGGGACGCGGGCGTGTCCGCCGGCACGATCCGCAGCACCCGCTGGAGCGCGGCGGTCAGGCGGGTGAACGCCTCCGA
>NZ_JBHLZP010000664.1:0-3855 GCF_042429965.1 Actinoallomurus acaciae | reverse complement strand
CGGCCGCGGCGGCCGGACGGGCCGCCGGAGCGGCGGCGCCGCGGTCAGCCGTGCTCGCCGACCGCGTCAACCGCTGGTGCAGACCTCTTCGACGAAATGACCGACGGCCTGTTCGGAGAGGTGACGGGACAGATCGGCCTCGCTGATCATGCCGACGAGCCGGTGGTCGTCGATCACCGGCAGGCGCCTGATCCGATGCTTCTCCATCACGTGCAGCACCTCACCGGCGTCCTCGTCCGCACCGATGAAGACCGGGGTGCCCTGCGCGAGCGTGCCCGCGGTCGTCGTCGCCGGATCGCCGCCCGCCGCGACGCACTTGACCACGATGTCACGGTCGGTGATGATCCCGTGCAGCCGGTCGTCGTCACCGCAGACCGGCATCGCGCCGATATCGAGGTCGTGCATCCGCTGCGCGGCGTATACGAGCGTCTGGTGTTCCCCGATGCACTCGGCACCGGGATGCATGATGTCGCGTGCGGTTGCCATGAGCTCCGCCCCCTGATGTTCAGTTCCGGCCTTCCGGCCGGTCACCGGAACTTTGCATAGATCATGCTGCGCCCGTCGGTGGCCCGGATAGAGGCAAAGGTCCTCAGGGCGTTCACCGAACGCGGGGGTGACGGCGCTTCGCGCCCCGGTCACGCCGCACCCGGGACTTCGGCCTCTGGCGGCCGGGGTGCCGGCGCGGTGCGATGGATTCTGGAGGTGATCGGCATGCTGGTCCGTGAGGTGATGACCACCCCGGTCGTGACCGTCCCGGCGGAGCAGACGGTGAGGCAGGCCGTCCACGTGCTGTACGAGCGTGACATCACCGCCGCACCGGTGCTGGACGACGAGGATCGGATGGTCGGGATCGTCAGCGAGATGGATCTGCTGCGCGGGGAGTTCGAGGCCGATCCGCGCGCCTATGCCCGTCCCGTCGCCGAGCCGGAGTCGGCACCGCCGGCGACCGTCGCCGAGGTCATGACGCCGAACGTGCGGACCGTACGCGAGAACGACGACGTCCTGGATCTCGTCGATCTGATGATGACGACCGGCGTGAAGAGCGTTCCCGTCATGAGCGGCTCCGCGCTGGCCGGCATCGTCAGCCGGCGCGACCTGATGGGCATCCTGGCGCACGGCGACGAACGGATCCGCGACGACGTGGTCGCGGCCCTGCGGGAGCTGTCCGTCGAGACGACGGCCACGCGGGTGGCCGTGCACGACGGCATCGTCGAACTGTCCGGGGACGCCGACGAGAGGTCGGCCCGGATCGCCGACGTCATCGCCCGGACCGTTCCGGGAGTCGTCCGCGTCGTGCATCCGCGGTGACGACGCGGCCCGGATGAGGTCACGGCCCGGCGCCGGCCATGTCGCGGTTGAGTTCGTCGATCACGCCGACGACGCCATCCGTGGCGGCGGCCAGCCGTACGACGATCGGGATCAGGTCTCTTTGCCGCATCGTGCCGCCAAGGGTGACCACGCCGTGACGGACATGGACCGAGACCTCCGTGGGGTCGGCCAGGGCGAAGACCTCGTGCCGGACCTCGTCACGGATCTCCTCGTCGGTACGGGTGAAGACGCTCAGCAGGTCGCGGCGGCTGACGATCCCGACGAGGCGGTTCTCGTCGTCGGTCACGGGCATGCGTTTGATCCGGTGCTCGTCGAGCAGCCGGGCCGCCTCCACGATCGTCGCCTCGGGATGAACGGTGATCGCCGGTGTGGTCATCAGGTCTTCGGCGGTCAGCGCCTGAGCCTTCGCCCACGACCGGTCGCGGCGTCGGCCGAACCAGTGCCGCTTCCCGCCGTTCCTGCCCTCCTCCTTGGCGAGCAGGTCGGACTCGGAGACGACACCGGCCACGCGATGGCCTTCGTCGATCACCGGCATCGCCGTGATCCCACGTTTGATCATGACCCCGACGATGTCCTTGAAGCACGCGCCTCGGTAGGCGCTCACCACGGCCCTCGTCATCACGTCGTTCACGGTTCGACGCCTCATATGGGTTCCCTCCTAGGCCACTCAACCGGACGATAGGCGACCGTCGTGGCGCCGGGCATGAGGCCGAAGTCCCGTCGGTGAGGACCGACGGCGCATCCCGGCGATGGCCGAAGGTCCCGGCACCGCCGATCGGGGCATATCGGTCGGGTGACCACGGAGTTCACTCTCATCGGGGTCGGGGCGATGAACTCGCCCCGCTATCGGCCGGCCGGGCTCCTGGTGACCCATGAGCGCTGCCGGGTCATGCTGGACGGTGGAGGCGCCGGCGGGCCCGCGTCACCGGTGGACTTCTGGCTGGTCTGTGACGCCCGGGCGGAGCTGATGCCGCAGATCCGGCGGTACTGCCGTGGGCTGCGTGTGACTCCGGTGATCGCAGACGTCCAGACGGGTGGTCTGGTGGTCGAGCCGCTGCCGGTTGTGCACACCTCGCACCCCACGTTCGGGTACCTGATGCGCGTGGGCGGGCGGCGTGTGGTGTGGGCACCGGAGTTCTGGGAGTTCCCGGAATGGGCGCGCGGGGCCGATCTGATGTTCGCGGACGCGGCGGGATGGCGGCGGCCGATCCGGTTCGCCGGTGGGGTCGGCGGCCACGCGGCGGTCTCGGCGACCGCGGAACAGGCGCGCCGCCACGGCGTGGCACGGCTGGTCTTCGCCCACATCGGCCGGCCGGCGATCCGCGCGATCGACGCGGGACAGGAACCGCCGTACGGGGAGTGGGGGGTCGAGGGCCGCGTCTACCACCTGTGACGCCACCGTTCGCCCGCTCGCCTTCTCCGCCTCGCCCCTTCGCGGAGGGAGTCAGCGAAGGCGCCGCAGGTGGGGGTCCCAGCGGCGCCGTGGCAGGACGTGGATCCGGGCGTCCACGGCGGTGACGCCGTCCGGGCGGGCGATGATCGGGTTGATGTCGACCTCGGCGATCTCCGGGTGGTCGTCGGCGAGCCGCGACAGGCGGATCAGAACGTCCTCCAGCGCCGCCGTGTCGACGGCGGGGGTGCCCCGGTGGCCGAGCAGCAGCGGTGCCCCGCGGATCGCGCGGATCAGGTCGGAGGCGTCCAGGTCGGTCAGCGGGGTGAGCCGCGCGGAGTGGTCCCCGAGCACGTCGGTGGTCACGCCGCCGAGGCCGAAGACGACGAGCGGGCCGAACAGGGGTTCCTGGACGATGCCGCACAGGGCCTCCACTCCCCTGCGGGCCATCCGCTGGACGAGCACGCCGCGGAGCCGGTCGCCGAACCGGTCCACGAACCGCGCGTAGGCCTGCCGCACGTCCCGTTCGCCGCGCAGGTCCAGTTCGACGGCGCCCGCGTCGCTCTTGTGCACGAGCCCGGAGACGTCGGCCTTGAGCGCGGCATGGTCGCCGAGCCCGGCCGCGGCGCGGACGGCGTCGTCGGCCGACGTGGCCCAGTGCCAGTCGATGACCGGTATGCCATAGGCGGTCAGCACGTCCATGCACTCGGCCGGCGAGAGCCAGTCGCCCGCCGGCGACCCGGCGAGCACGCGCCGGATGATCCGTTCCACCGGAGGAGCCGCGACGTCTCTCAGGTCCGGCTCGCGTCCTTGGGGGCGGGCGAGCCATCGGCTGTAGGACCAGGCGCGGGCGACGGCACGCGCGGCGTGTTCGGGGAAGGCGTACGACGGGACGCGACGCCCGCCGGGCCCCGGCCGGGCGCACACCGTCTCGTGCTGGCCGAGCACGACGGCCGCCAGGGGACGCGCGGCGCCCCCGATGGTGATCGCGGAACCGAGGTCGGAGACCGCCGTGGGCACCACGATCGCGATCACCGCGTCGACCTCCGGGTCGGCGGCGACGAACGTGGGGCCGGAGGCCTCCAGGGACGAGCCGGGAGGCCCCACGACCACGATGCGGCCGGCCGGGTCGATGC
>NZ_JBHLZP010000663.1:0-3855 GCF_042429965.1 Actinoallomurus acaciae | reverse complement strand
GGGCGGCGGCGTTCTCCGGGGCGGTCAGGCGGCCGAGGCTCGCTGGGCGCTGGCCCGACGGGCGGCGGCGTTCTCCGGGGCGGTCAGGCGGCCGAGGCTCGCTGGGCCCTGGCCTGACATGGCGGCGTCCTCCGGGGCGGTCAGGCGGCGCGGCAGCTGATCTCCATGCCGTCCTCGACCGGGAAGGCGACGCTGACGTAGCCGTTCGCCGGGTCCCGCACGTACGCGAGGTGGTCGGCCATGCCCGCCTGGTCGATGTCGTCCGCCACGACCAGCGCGCCGGGCGCGAGCCGGGGTTCGAGCAGCCGCAGCACCGGCAGGCACAGGTCCTTCCAGCCGTCGAGCAGGACGAGGCCGATCGGTCCGCGCACGTCCGCCAGCGTCTCGAGGGCGTCTCCGGCGAGGACGGTCGTCGTGTCGGCGAGCCCGGCCTCCTCCAGATTGGCGCGTGCGGCGGCGACCTTGGCCGTGTTCAGCTCGGTGCCGAAGACCCGCCCGGTGCCGTTGTCGGCGACGGCCGCGGCGAGGCAGATCGTGGAGATCCCGAACGACGTGCCGAACTCCACGACGGTCTCGGGCCGGCAGGCGCGTGCGAGCGAGTAGAGGAGCTCGCCACCCTGCCGGGAGATCGGCATGTAGAGCTCCTCGCGCGCGTCGGCGAGCTCCTGTGCGGTGCCCGACGCGCGGCCGACCGGGCGCGCGTCGTCGCGGCTCGCCTCGGCGAACAGCCGGTCGAGCGTCGTGCGGACACGTGGCGTGTGAAGGGTGATCGTCATGGCGGCCAGAGTAGACGCGACGTTGCGTCTTGTCTAGCGTTCAGTAGGGTACGGGCATGAGCGCGGACAGGCCGTCCCGTACGGCGCACCATGGCAACCGGCATGGACGCAGTGAGCAGGCGCGCCGGGCCGTGCTGGAGGCGGCCGACGACCTGCTGGCCGAACGGGGGTTCGCGGGCGTCACGATCGAGGGCATCGCGGCCCGGGCCGGCGTGGCCAAGCAGACGATCTACCGCTGGTGGTCCTCCAAGGTCGACGTCCTCATCGAGGCGTTCGTCGACGACATGGCCCAGCATCTGACGCCCCCCGACGAGGGCGACCTGGAGAGCGAGCTGCGCACGCACCTCCGGCGGTCGGCGCGCTTCCTGACCCGGTCCGACCCGGGCGCCGTCTTCCGCGCGCTGGCCGGGCAGGCCCAGCACGACCCGGAGATGGCCGAACGGTTCCGCACCGAGTGCCTCGGCCCGCAGCGGGCCCTCGACCGCCGACCCCTGGAGCGGGCGATCGAGCGTGGCGAGCTCCCCCCGGACACCGACGTCGACTTCGCCCTCGACCAGCTCGTCGGCCCGCTGTACTACCGGGTGCTGGTGACCGGGCACCCGGTGCCGGAGGAGTTCACCGACGCCCTCGTCGAACGCTTCCTCGCGCCGTTCCGTACGCGGCGGGCGGCCGAGCCGCGAGCCTGATGATCGCCCGGCGCGCGGCGATCGTGACGAGCGGCGGCCGATGGCGTTACCCTCCCGCAGTGGAGCAGAAGAGCGACTTCCGGCTTCCCGTCGCCGCGGCGCCCGCGTACCTGACCGCCACGGTCGCGGCCGTGTCGGCCGCCGGGGCCGTCGTTGTGCTGGTCATGGTGGGTTACCTGCTGGCCACGATGGACCGGCTCTCCCACGCCCCCTCCACCACGCTCGTGTTCGCCTTCTTCCCCGTGCTCGCCTTCGGGCTGCTCGCCGCCGCGGCCGTGATGGCCCTGCTCGCCCGCGGCGAGTTCCGGCTGCTGCGCAACCCTCCCGTCTTCACCACCGACGGCCTGCGGCTGCGGGTCTTCGCCCGCCGCGGCTACGACGTGTTCGTGCCCTGGGAACGCGTGGCCCGTCTGCGCATCGCCGACCGGGGGCCCCGGCCCTTCCTGGTCGTGGACGTGCCCGGCGCCGAGGACCTCGTCGGCGACGACCCCGGCAAGACCCAGCGCCTGCGCCGGACCGCCGAGCGGTTCGAGGGCGCCGCCTTCGTGTACGGGCTGCGCGGCGCCCTCATCCACGCCGAGGACCTGGACGCGGTCGTCGACCGGCTGAGCGACGGCGCCGTCACCCTCGACTACTGACCGGGCCTGAGTGCGGCCCGGGGATCAACACGACCGGGTGAGCGCGACGGCGGACGATACCCAGCGCCCACCAGAAGCTGCGGCCGAAGGCGCGCGAGGGCGCACGGTTCGCCGAGGCGACGCTGCCGCTCGCGGCCGGGAACGCGCGCCGGACGTGGACCTGCGGGGCGACGCCGGGTCGAGCCGCCCACCCGGATCGGGACACTGCTCGCCGCCGTCGCGCCCGGGATCGCCGTCGCCGGGAAGCGGGGCGAACGCGGCCACCAGCGCGATCGCGCGGACCGGCACGCTGATGTAGAACATCAGCGCCACGCGAGGTCGTCGATGAGCAGGCCGTCGAGCACCGGCCCCACCAGCATCGGCAGCGCGATGAGGCTCATCACCCGGCCGATGCGCTGTGGCCCGGCCTTACGGGCCGCCTGGAGCACGGGGAAGACGATCAGACTGCCGACCGGCCAGGCGGCGCCGCACAGCACCGAGCCCGCGATGAACAGCACCAGTGACGTGCCCCCATGGTCTTGCCGCTGAAGCGCCGGATCACCCAGCCGGTGATCGGAATCGTCATGGCGGGCCGGCGTGTACGCGGTGAGCACCTACTGGATCGCGGACGGCGAGGTGTGTAAGCCACGGCCGAGCGTATCGACGGCGACGGTCACGATCGTCGCGTCGAGGATCGTCATGATCGCCCCGAGCACGACCGCAGCCGCCGCAGTTCGGGGTGGCAAGGGGAACGCGACGGCGATCACATGCCGATCTGGGCGCACCGGCGCGCCCAGCGGTCGAGCGCCCTCACCCGTGAGGCGATCGTCGAGGCGGCCATGGAGATCGCCGACGCCGAGGGCGTCGACGGCGCCTCGATCCGCCCGGTCGCGGCCGCGCTCGGCGCCCGCACGATGAGCCTCTACATCTCCATCGACGACAGGAACTACCTGTCCGACCAGGTGGCCGGGGAAGTGCTCGTCATCGGCGAATCGTCCGCCGCTTGGCGTGAGGTGATCGCCTGGCGTGAGCGGGGGGTCGCCGTGCGCTACCTCTGGATCGTCCTCATGGCCGACCAGGTGGCCGGCGGAGTGCTCATCACCGGCGAACCGCCCGCCGCCCGGCGCGAGGTGATCGCCGTGATCGCCCGGCGCGAACGGGAGGTTGCCCTGCGCCACCCCTGGATCGTCGACATGGCCGGACACCGGTCGCGCGCCATGGTCGGGCCCAACCTGCTGCGTCACCTCTACCAGGCGATGGCGGCCCTGGCGGGACAGCGTTGAGTCGCGCGAGGCCCTCAAGGCCGTGGACGACCACATGTTCGGCTTCACCGCCCGTAAGACGCGAGATCGCGCGCCGCCCCGGGCCCGGCGGGGTCGATCGCCGGGCGGTCCCTCAGCCGTACCTGCGAGAGCTGGTCGACAGCGGCGGGTTCGCGAGCGCCGCCACACCGACTTCGAGCAGGGCCTGCGTCGGTTGCTCGACGGTGTCGAGCAGCGCGTGCTCCTGAACGACCGCCCGTGAGAACGCCGAAGGGCGTCCCCGCACACGGGGACGCCCTTCTCGTTCGTCGTCAGGCGTCGCGGCCGAACCGGAACCGTGAGCCGGCGACGCCGGCCGCTCCGGTCAGCACGGCGGTGGCGCCGAGCAGCGCGAGCGCCCCGATCGGGCCGCCGGTGAACGGCAGGGAGCCGCCGACGACCGTCAGGGAGTTCGTGGCGGGAGCGGCGGCGCCGGGCGGAGTCGCCGCCGGCGGCGTCGGGTTGCCGACCGGCG
>NZ_JBHLZP010000662.1:0-3862 GCF_042429965.1 Actinoallomurus acaciae | reverse complement strand
CCGACCGGTTGCGGACGACGCCACCGGCGGACGCCGTGGTGCTCGGCGCCGCCGGCACGTCCGATCCCTCCGGCAGGGCCGACGTGCGCGCCGCGGCGCGGCTGCTCTCCCGCCACCTGGGACGTCCGGTGGCGCACGGGTTCGCCGCCTCGGCGGAGCCGTCGCTCCCGGAGGTCGTCGGTGACCTGCGAAGACGCGGCGCCCGGCGGGTCACGGTCGCGTCCTACCTGCTCGCTCCCGGGTTCTTCCATCGGCGGATCCTCGACTCCGGCGCGGACTCCACCGGCCCGCCGATCGGCGTCCACGACGCGCTCGCGACCTTGATCCTGCGCCGTTACGACGAGGCGGCGGCCGCATACGGCCGGATCGGCGAAGCGCCACAGAGGGCGGTTTCCCGCACATAATGCTTCCGCGCGGCCGAGACTTTCGGAGCGTCGGGCACCTGACCTGGCCTTCAGCGGGAGATGATGCGACGCATGGAACCCCTTCCGAGTGCGGTGTGGGTCGTGGCGGGGCCACCGGGCGGCGGGAAGTCGACGGTGGCCGACCTGCTCCTGACCCGGCTACGGCCCGTTCCCGCGCTGCTCGACAAGGACACGCTCTACGGCTCGTTCGTCTCGGCGACACTGCGCGCGAACGACCGTCCGGAGGGCGAGCGCGAAGGTCCCTGGTACGACGAGCACATCAAGGCCCACGAGTACGCCGGCATGACCGCCACCGCCCGCGAGATCCGTTCCCACGGCTGCCCGGTGCTGCTGAGCGGCCCGTTCACCGGACAGATCCACGACCCTCGCCGGTGGCGCACGTGGATCGAGGAGCTGGGCGGTTCGCCGGTACACCTGGTCTGGATACGCACGGACCGCGAGACGCTGCGCGAGCGCCTCAAGAGCCGCGGCCTGGAGCGCGACCAGCGCAAGCTGGAGCGCTTCGAGGAGTTCGCCGCCGCCATACGCGTCGGTGAGCCGCCACCGGTCCCCCACATCGCGCTGGACAACCGCATCACGGCACGACCGCTCGCCGACCAGCTCGACGAACTGTTCTGAGACCCGCGGTCAGCCGCGGTCCCAGAAGAAACGGCCCCTCCCGCCGGTCGGGGGCGAGGCCCTGCTGGGGCCTGTCTCGAAGTGGTTGAGTCGTGGGTTCTCCACAGCCGTGGATGCGGTCTTCTTTTGGCCTGTGGGGTGGCTTGACAATGGAAGTGGGGTCGGCGCCCCCTGGGAGGGCGGGGAGCGTCCCGGACAGGGAGCGTCCCGGACAGGGAGCGTCCCGGACAGGGAGCGTCCCGGACAGGGAGCGTCCCGGACGGCGGGACTTCGAATCGGGGGTCGGCAGCGGCGTCGGCCGGAAGGGCTTCCGCGACCCTGATGGCACGCCGCCGCCGGGATCATCCGTGGTTCCCTCCCCCGGTCCTCGGCGAACCCCGCGTCATTTGCGGAGCAGTTCCCGCAGGTTGACCACGAGCAGCACGGCGGCGATCACGACCATCGGTCCGAGCAGCACGTACCGGCCGCCGTACACGACCGCGAAGCTCAGCCCCACCACGACGGCCACGGCGCCGGCCAGCATCAGCAGGCCCGTCGCGAGCGCGAGCATCCGGCGGCGGGCCCAGGATTCCATCGTCAGGAACAGGAAGACGACCCCCGCCAGGAGGATCGAGACGGGCTCGTGCGGCACGACGAACACGCCGACGACGGCGAGGATGAACAAGGGCGTGCTCAGCGCCGCCCAGACGTTCAGGAAACGGGTGCGTGAGCCCCGGGTCGGCATGTACGGGACGTTCGGCTCGCGCAGGTGCTCCTGCGGTTCGGCCTCGGGCGGCCGGGCGAGCGTCGCGTCGTGCGCGGCGCGCTCCTCGGACAGGTCCGTGCGCGTGCGCACCAGCGCGCGGAGGGCGTTCTCGGCCTTCACCACGTCCGCCGACCGCTGCCGCGCCAGGGAGCGGGCCTTCTCATGGTGGCCGAGGGAGACGGCGCCCGCGCGCAGCCGGCGCAACTCCTCACGGTCGCGTTCGATCGTCGCGTCGGCGTCCGCGATCTCCCGGTCCAGGATCGCGATCCGCTCGCGCAGTGCCTGGTGGTCGTCCTCGGGCGCGGGCGGCACCTTCTGCAGCCCGGCCCACCCGAGCGGGTCCGCCCAGAGGGTCCGCACCCGGCCGTCGCGGTCGTAGCGTGGGCCCGCCGGGGCGCGCTCGCCGCCGACCCAGTCACGTGTGTCGCGCCCCCACAGCCCGTGGAAGCCGCTCACCCACGGTGTCTCCTCGGAGATGACGACCGGATGCCAGCCGCGTGCGCGGGACGGGCCGATCTCCTCGCCGTCGCCCATGGCGTAGTCGATGAAGGGGATGCCGACGCCGCCGTGTCGGCGCCCCTCCCGCAGCCAGGGGAAGGCGAAGGCCGTGACCCGCCGGGTGCCGCGGAGGATCGGCCGCAGCCGCGCCGGGTTGACGGTCACCAGGTAACGGCCGCGGACGAACGCGCCCGAGTGCGAACCCGCGCCGACGTAGACCACCGGGTGGTCGCCGACCCGCCTCAGGTCGGGGTCGTCCCAGCGGCGCCGCAGGTCGTCACCCGACTCGTCGTGCGCGGACACCGCCACCCACGCCGGCCGCGGCCCGGCGGGGGACTCGGCGAGGTAGATCGTGACGGCCTCCCAGTCCGCCTCGTGGTCGTTCACCCCGCTGAAGGTCGTGCGCCAGTCGTTCATCGCGTACAGGAAGAAGTACTGGAGGATCACGTAGCCGCCCTCGCGCACGACCCTGCCGTAGTAGGTGCAGCGGGCCGGGTTCATGCGGCGCTCGTACAGGTCCGCGGCGGCCGCGGCGACGCCGCCGGGCACCGAGCCGCGCAGGAACAGCGACGCGCGGAGCAGCACGTCGAAGACCCGGCCGAACAGCCCGACCGCGGCGAGCCGCCCGAACTTGGCGATGGGCGGCTTGGCCTGGGAGTACCGGCGGACCTCCTTGCGGTGGAAGGGCTCCTGGACGAGCAGCAACGACAGCTGGGAGTCCGGGTGCCGCGCGGCCGTCGCGACCAGCGTCTCGGTGGTCAGCTCCCCCGCGGGGACGAGCTCCTCCTCCCCTCGCCACAGGCCACAGCAGCGTACGTAGTCCTCGACGGCGACCGGGAAGAAGCGCTCGCCGTCGGTGTAGGACAGGACCGGTTCGTACCTGCGCAGCAGCTCCAGGTCGGACTCGTACGGAACGGTTTCTTCCGGCTCAGACACCGAATCCCCTAGTAACGACCATTCGGCTGTTATACCGGACGGCCAATACCGGTGATGTCTCTGTATCGGGGTGCATGAACGGTTTTTCACCGGGTACCCCGTAGGCGCTTCAGCCGTCCAGGGAGTTGATCGCCAAATGTCCGCAACGCTACGAGTCCCGCGCACCCGCGGAGCCCTCAGTGGGCTGCTGCTGGTGCTACTCGGCCTGTGGGGCGCGCTCATGCCGCTCGTCGGGCCGTATTTCCACTTCGGCTTCGCCCCCGACAAGGCGTGGCACCTCACGTCCGGCCGGGTGTGGCTGCAGATCGTGCCCGGTGCCGCCGTCTTCCTCGGTGGCCTGATCGCGCTGGCGAGCGCCAACCGCGCCTTCGCGGCGTTCGGCGCCTGGCTGGCCGCACTCGGCGGCGCGTGGTTCGGCGTCGGCGTCCCGCTCAGCGGCCTGTGGGCCGACCGGCGCCACACGATCCTCGGGTCGGCGCTCGGCGGTACGACGCGCCAGGTCGCCGAGCAGATCACCCTGCTGTACGGGCTCGGCGTGGTCGCCGTCTTCCTCGCCGCCGTCGCCCTCGGCCTTCTCGACGTGGTCGGCGTACGGGACGCCGCGCTGGCCGAGCAGGCCGACCGGACGGCGCCGGTGATC
>NZ_JBHLZP010000661.1:0-3876 GCF_042429965.1 Actinoallomurus acaciae | reverse complement strand
CCGGCCCGATCCCCCGCCGCGTCGCCGCCCTGCTGCGCCCGCCGCCACGTCGCGGCGTCGGCCTGACCCTGGCCGCCCTGGGCCTCCTGCTGTGCTCCGGCCTCACCGCACAGGACCTCGTCGGCGACCTGAATCACACGCCCGCGAGGAGCATCGTGGTCGCGGAACACACAGGGCACTGAACCGGCAGCCCGTTCACGGGGCGCGCCCGGAGCCATGCAATCGATCTTCAAGACCGGCCAAGACACGCTCGGCCTCGGGCCCGGTCAGTGTGGACCGTTGATGGATGCGCGGGCCGAGCCGTTGTTCCTCAACGGCAGATGACCCCATACCTTGCTCGTGTCCCAAGAGCACGAGTGTGGCCACGAACTCGTCTGTTGGAATCAGTGTGTCGTGGAATCTTCCAGCGGGAATATAGTGCATGCCTGACGCACCAACCTCGCGACGCTCCTTCTGGCGAATATGTAAAGTGCCGTCCTCGGGCGTTATTCTTCGCTTGTCCCCGGGCAGGGTCTCGACTCGATAAGGGGTGACCGGACGCCAGTCTCCGGAACCCGGCCGTTGCGCACTGTCGCTGTAGAGCACGTCACGGTAGGTGCCGGTCAGCACCAGGCTCGCAAGGTGCCAGCCGTGGCGATGAATGCGCGGCCCCCATGGCCGGACCTTGCGATCCACGTCGGGCCAGACGTGCAACCGCAGCTTGCCGAGTCGGGGGATGGTGCGGAGATCCCAGATGGCGAAGCCGTAGGGATGCCAGACTCCGCCCGAAAGAGACCTCGTGGCGGCCGGTAGCGCACTACGAGCGAACTCTCTCAGTGTGGACTCGGCAGATTCCTTGAATTGCTGGTATTGGTCATCGTCGGTCGAACCGGTCACGACTACGGCCCTTTCATGGACGAGGGTTGCTCAGGTTGAGAGAATGCTGGAGGCGACCGCCGAGATGGCCAGCAGTCCGTCCCTCGTCGGCCATGTCCTCATTGCCGTGTCGCCGTACTGGAAATGGCTGCCCTTGAACGACTTCATCAGGGCGTCGAAGCCTCGGTGCACCACATCTTCGTGGTCAAGGTATCCGGCGGATGCGATGCCGGCCAGTGCGTGTGCATCGCCGAACCGGATTATAGAGTGTCCTGTGGGGCGGTCGATCGTCGAGTACCAGCCGCCTTCATCACTTTGTTTCTGGCGTAAGTAATCACCGGATTCGGCGGCGAACTCACGAAAGCCGATTTCGGCCAGGCAGAACATCGCCAGCCCTGAGACCGCCGGTTGGGAGGTGCCTCCGGCCTGGGAGCCCCAGCCGCAGTCGTCGTTGCGCGTGTCGCGAAGCCACGACAACCCCGAAGTGATCGCGTCTCTGAGTTCTGGGCGTTCGTGGAAAGTGTCGTTCGCGACACTCAGTGCGTGCAGCGCGTACGCGGTGGAGGCGGTCCAGGCGTCTTCGTTGCTGGTCCGCCAGGCCCATCCGCCCGAGGGCCGCTGCCGGTTCAGCAGCCAGTCGATGAGCTCATCGGCGGCCGTCGCCAGCTCCCTGCCGGGACCGGCCCGCTGCATCTCCGCACACGCGAGCAACGCCTGAGCGGTCGCGTCCGTGATCGACGGATCGCCGGGGACGACGAGAGGAACTCCACCGTCCCGGTTGCGATTGTCCAGGACCCAGGTGAGCGTTCTTCTGAGCCAGTGGCCGCTGGCCGTGGTGCGCTGGCGGCGATTGATGGCATACACCATGCCCGCGCTCGTCCAGGTGCAGCTCGAAGTGCCGTCGGCGTCGGACGGAAGGCCGCCGTCCCGGTTCTGTATCGAAGCGACCCAATGCTCGGTGACCCGGAGAATCGTATCTATCCGGGATAACGCCTGACGTTCCCATTTAGTGATATCGCGTGTTACGGGGGATGGTCGATCCGAATGGACCTCACCCGGCGGGCCGGGCGGTTCGCCTCGTATGCCGGCGGCGAGACGATCAAGCTGGTGCGGGGTGATGCCGGGCCGGAGGTCGACGTAGGTGAAACGCCGTAAGAACTGTGGGATGAGGTCGTGTACCTGCGGCCCCGCTCCCGGTAACAACACCGGAATCACGCGTCGTTCAGCGGGTTTCTCCGCGAACAGGTCGATCGCGGTTCGAAACTCCTCGTGGTGCCACGCGCCGATACCGTGCTCTCCCAGGGCCACCAGCATCACATCGCAGTTTGATATGGCGGCTTCTATCTCATCCTGCCACGCTCGCCCGGGAACCAGGGACCAGGCATCGAGCCAGCAGGAAATTTCTTTGTCCAGCATCAGCCGCCTGGCTATTTCGCGGACGATCTCGCCGTCCTGCGAATTGTAGCTGATGAAAGCGTGGTGACCGGCCATTCAAGTCTCACAGAAGCGGAGTATCATGCCTGAGTCCAACTTTTCGACCACGGTGTTCGCGGCGTCGTTCAAGCCGTTCACGGCCTGCGCCGACCTTGCGATGCCGACCACGAAGAGCCCGGCCTTGCGGGCCGACGCGGCGCCGACCGGGCTGTCCTCGATGGCGAGGCAGTCGGCGGGCTCTCGCTCCAGGCGCCTGCACACTTCCAGGTACAGGTCCGGGGCGGGCTTCGGCCGGGCCACTTCGGTGCGGCACACCGTCGTGGTGATGAGCCCGTTCAAGCCGGTGACGGCCAGGGCGCGGTCGAACTCCGTGCGGGGTGTCTGGGTGGCGATCGCCAGGTCGACCCCGTTCTCCTGCAACTCCTGCGCGCAGGTCACGGCGTCGGGAAAGCGAACGATCTCCGCTTGGATTCTGCTGGGAAAGTCCTTGCGGAACTCGTGCTCGACCTTTTTGGGGTCAACCGAAAGTTGCGCCGAGAAGTGGTGAAGGACATCAGGGAACGCGCGACCCGCGGCGTATTGCAGGTCGGAACTCGTTATCTCGTGTCCCGCAGCGGCGAGCGCGATGCGCCAGGAGTCGAGGTAAGCACGCTGCGAGTCGACCAACGTGCCATCCCAGTCGAACACCACTGCTTTCACGCAAATTCCCCTTCGGAAGGCCGATTGAAATATCGGCGTCAGCGTAGCAGCCTGCTGTGCATCAGGCCATCAATGTAAGAAATGGCTTGACCGAAATGCCGCACGAGAGAGAGGTTCATCGTTGATCGATTTGGCTCCCGAGGAACGCGGGCATCCCTTGCCGCGCCGGTATCACCTGAAGTAGAGCGCGCTGGTCGAGTAAAGGTCCGGCCGATATCGATTTATCTGCACAAGACGCGTGCCGCCCATGTTCAACGCGTGGCGCAGCGTGACGCTCCACGCGTCGAGTTGATCCTCCCCGAAGCAGTAAACGTCCGGCATGAACCGTAAGGTGGTCCGCGTATCGGCGTCGGGGTCGGGGGCGCCGATGACGACCTCGTGGACCAGGTCCGTCCCCAGAACGTTGGCCTTGCGCATCCGGTGCGACATGATCGGATCACGCCGTTTAAGCCTTTTCACGGTGATGTCGTGCACCAGGAAGACGGTCAGCCGGCCATAGTCGTTACATCGCTCGAGAAAACGTAAATGTCCGGGGTGCAGCGGACCGTCGAATGTTCCCCAGGTGGCCACCCTCCCGACGGTCATGACTGATCCTACGACGTGATCGCGAATTTCCGTTCGCGCTCGTTCGGCCGCCGATTCGGGCGGTCTCAGGCGCCGATGAATCGCAGCAGCATGTGCAGGTCCTGTGCGGCCTCGGAGATGGACCAGATCGCCGTGCCCAGCACGGTCGCGGTCGCCAGGGCTGGGATGGTGCGCATCGCCCTCGGCGGGCCGAGCAGGGCGGCGACGCGGCGGGGGATCGGGCCGGCGCCGCGGATTCCGAGGGCGGTCTCGCGTGAGCGGCCGTGGCGGGCGGCCAGTGCCGCCTTGCCGACCGTGCGGGCG
>NZ_JBHLZP010000660.1:0-3876 GCF_042429965.1 Actinoallomurus acaciae | reverse complement strand
GGCCGAGATAGGTGCCGCCGGACGGGCGCGGCCGACCGCGCCCGTACGGCCGGCGCGAGCGGGCGCGGCGGACCCGGTTCGAGGATCCGCCGAACCGGCCGGCAGAGCCGGGGCGCGTACGGAGCCAGAGGGAGGCGGCGAGGACTCCCGCGACGTACGCCGTGATGGCGGACACGGCCGCCATCGCCTCGTCGAGGTGCGCGTGGACGACCGAGACGCCGAGCAGGACGAGGTTTCCCGTCATGACGCTCGCGAACACCGCGCCGAGAGCGGCGAAGCTGAAGGCGTCCACGGCACCGGAGCCGAGCGCCAGCAGGACGACGGCCGCCATGAGCCGTCCCGTCCGCGGTGTCCGCCGCTCGGCCATGGCGGCGCCCCCCGACACCTCGACGGCCCTGTCCCCGCGCCGGTTATCCCCGCCCCGCCGCCGTACGACACGCCAGGCGGCGGGCCGTCCACTCGCCGAGGGCGGGGATCAGGCGAGCTCGTCGACCGGAACGGTGTCGCGGAGGAAGCCCCGGCGGGACAGGAAGTCGCTCAGGTGATCGCGATGCTCGTCGCAGGCGAGCCAGATCTTGCGCCGGTCCGGATCGTGGATCTTCGGGTTGTTCCAGCGCAGGGCCCAGCGGGCGTCGGCACGGCAGCCCTTGGCCGAGCACCGGAGCGGCTCATCGGTGGTCACCGCCCCAGTCTGGCGGATCGCCGCACCGGTGGACGCCGCGGCCCGGATCGGCCGGGCGCTCCGTCACCGGGCGGACTCACCGTCCAGCAACGGCCGGAGCCCATCGACGGTCAGGGCGAAGGTCGCCGGGCCGCTCTCCTCTCCGACCGTCAGCACGCCCACGACCTCGCCGAGCGCGTTCAGCAGCGGCCCGCCGCTGCCGGCGGGGCCGATCCGCAGCCCGGTCCGGTAGAGCCGCAGCCCCTGCTCGGGGAAGGACTCGAATCCGTCGACGACGCCGTCGAGCAGCGCGGACGGGCCGGCGCCGGCCGGCGCCCGGACCCGGTCGCCGACCCGTACGAGCTCGCCGTGCCCGATCCGGAGCGGGCTCGCCTCGACCGGTTCCTCCAGGCGCAGCACCGCCACGTCCAGGTGGGGCGAGTCGGGCAGCGCGATACGCCGGACCGCGCTCGTGCCGGTCTCCATGCCGACCCGGATCCGCGCGGGATCGGCGAGGCCGTGCTCGGCCGCGGGGTCGTCGAGCCAGTGCCGGTTCGTGACCACCAGCCGGTCACCGACCAGGAACCCGCTGCCCGTGACGGTACGGGCGTCGCCGGCCCGCGTCACCGTGACGCTCACGAACGCTCGTCTCGCGCGGGCGAGGAACGCGTCCGTCCCGTCGGCGTCCAGCACCGCGCAGCCCAGCCGGCCGGCCGACGCGAGCAGCACCGCGCGGTACCCCTCGGCATCGCCCGTCTCGGCCAGGCAGCGCAGCCTCCGCTCGACGTCCTCGGGGTCTTCCGGCGGGTGGGGCAGCTCCTCCAGCGCCTCGAGGGCGCGTGCGTAGGCGCCGGTGTCGTGCAGGTTCCGGAAGCGGTGCAGCGGATCGGTCTCGGCGCCGGCCAGTTTCTTCAGCACGGCGTTCCAGCGCGTCACCCGCCCGACGTGCTCCGCGAGCCGGTCGAGGCCCTCGCGCAGCCGGCGTTCCAGATGGCGTGCCTCGTCCAGATCGTCGTCCGCGGCCGGCCGCCGCAGGTGATCGCGCGCCGCCGTGGCCAGGTCGCGCAGCGGGCCGCCGGCCAGCATCAGCTCGGTCCCGGCGTCGTTCGAGCCGTTGAAGATCTCCAACATCACCCGCTGGGTCGCCTCGTCCAGGGGCGCCGGCTGCGGCCGGTACGCGGCGAACCGGCTCTGGAACTCCCGCCACAGCGCCTCGGGGTCGGCGAGCTCCGCCTCGTCGGCGAGCCCGGACAGCCGCCGGCGGACCTGTTCGCCCTCGATCTGCCGCTCGCGCCGCCGGGTCATCGCGTCGAGCTCCCGGGGCGACAGCAGCGTCGTGTCGGAGATCCGGACCGAGTTCGAGTTCCCCGTCCTCGTGTCCTGTGCCGTCACCTCGAGCACGCAGCTCTCGTCGATGGCGAACGTCACCTCGATCTCCGGGGTGCCCTTCGGCGACGGCGGGATCCCGACGAGACGGAACTGCCCCACCTTCGCCTCGGCGGACACGCTCCCGTTGAAGATCTCGATCTCGACCTGCGTCTGGTCGTCCCGCGTCGTCGTGTAGCTCTCCGCCGCCCGGGTGGGGATGGTGGTGTTGGCCGCGATCACTTCGGAGAACTCCGGGCGGTCGCCGTCGCCCTTGACCTTGATCCCCATCGGCAACGGGGTCACGTCGAGGAGCAGCATGTCCCGGAGCCTCCCGTCGAGGATCGCGGCCTGCAGCGCCGCGCCGCAGGCGACGGCCGAACGCGGATCCTGGATCACCGTCCTCTGCCGGCCGAAGACCTGCTCGACCAGCGCGCGGACCGGCGGTGACAGCATGGGCCCGCCGACCACCACCAGATGGTCCGGGGCTCCCGCCGTCTCCGCCGCGAACGTCGTGCACAGGTCGCGCAGGGTCTCCAGCGGCCGCTCCAGCAGCCGGGTCAGCTCGGCCCGGCTCAGCTCCACGGTCACGTCGCGGCCGTCCACGAAGTGCACCAGCGAATAGTGCGCCTGCTCCTGGCCCGACAGGGCGATCTTCAGGTACTCGGCGGCGACTTCCAGGCGGCGGCGCGCGAGGCCGGACGGCGGCACGGTGACGCCCTGCCCCGCCAGCTTCTCCGCCAGGTGACGGCTGATGACGCCGTCGAAGTCGTTGCCGCCGTAGGCGTTGTCGCCCATGGTCCGGCGAACCTCGTGGACGCCGTCCCTGACCTCCAGGAGGCTCACGTCCAGGGTGCCGGCGCCGAGGTCGACCACGGCCACGGTGCCATCGAGACGGCGTTCGCGGGCCGCCATCATGCAGGCCGCGGTCGGCTCGTGGATGAGCCGTACCGGCTCCACACCCGCGATCTCGCACGCGTGCCGCGTGGCGTGCTTCTGGTTGTTGCGGAAGTACGCGGGGATCGTCAGGATCGCGCGTGGGCGAGCCAGTCGCAGGTCGTGGTTGTCCCGCAGCCATTCGAGCCATGAGTCGCGCACCTCGCCCAGCTCGGCGCGCGCCAGGTCGGCGACGCGTTCGCGCACGCGGTCGGCGAGCAGGTCCTCCACCATGCCGCGGGCGTGGTGGATCAGGCGCGCGGCGACCTCCTCGGGCCGGTACGTGCGGTCCCGGACGCGGAAGACCGCCTTGCCGCCCATCCTGCGCTTGGCGGAGCCGATGTGGCCGAGCAGGCGGCCGGCGAAGATCTCCTCGCCCGCCAGCCCGACCAGCTCGTTGCCGTCCTCGTCGAGGCTCAGGGTCGAGGGGAACTGCCCGTGGCCTTTCCACGGGCACAGCACCGGGCGTCCGGCTTCGGTGTCGTAGATGGCCGCCGCGCTCGTCGTGGTGCCCAGGTCCAGGCCCCAGACGCGGGCGAAGCGGCGGTCGATGTCGGTGCGGGCCCGGTCCACCCACACCGCCGCCCGCTCCTCGAACGGGCGGCGTCCGCACAGGTCCAGGGCGTCCAGCGCGGCGGAGACCTCGGCCTGCAGGCTCGGGGACAGCACATCCGCCTCGCGGACCGCCCGCAGTTCGTCGGCGATGCGCCCGTCGTGCCCGGCGCGGTCGATCGCCCGGAGGCAACGACGGGCCAGCTCCTCCAGGTCTCCGGTACGGCGGAGGCACTCGGCCAGCCGGGGGTCCTCGATCGCGTCCTCGCCCCGCCACCCCGACAGGCAGGCGGCGGCCGCCGCGAAGTCGCCGGCGCGCATGAACAGCGCCGTGGCGGCGTCCGGCCGCCCGTCCTCCTGGT
>NZ_JBHLZP010000659.1:0-3901 GCF_042429965.1 Actinoallomurus acaciae | reverse complement strand
GCCGTCGTGATGCCGGCGCAGGTAGCGCCGGGGGATGGCGTCGTAGGCGGTCGCCTTGGCGGGTGCCTCGCCGAGCCGGCGCAGGATCTCCTCGCGGGCGTTCATCGGCGGTTCCACCAGTCACGGAAGGTCTCGGCCGGGGGGACGGGCGCGTCGCGGGTCTCGGTCCAGCGCGCCAGCGGGCCGGGCAGCCGCCCGATGCGGCCCCGCCGGCCGAGCATCCGCCCGGCCGTACCGGTCAGACGCTGCCCGAGCGCCAGCCGGGTAGGGGAGCGCAGCGTCCAGGCGGCGAAGCGCATCGCGGCCTGCTCGGCCCGGCCGTGCACGGCGCGCGACCGCAGGTGGACCAGTACCTCCGGGATGTCGATCGCGACCGGGCAGGCCTCGAAGCAGGCGCCGCACAGGGTCGAGGCGTACGGCAGCGAGTCGTCGACGGGCGACCCGGGGCCGCGCAGCTGAGGCGACAGGATCGCGCCGATCGGCCCGGGGTAGGGCGACCCGTACGCGTGCCCGCCCGCCCGCTGGTAGACGGGGCAGACGTTCAGGCACGCGGAGCAGCGGATGCAGCGCAGCGCCTGGCGGCCCACCTCGTCGTCGCGCGTCGCGGTGCGGCCGTTGTCGACCAGGACGAGGTGGAAGGTCTGCCCCTCCGTCGCGCCCGACCAGATCGAGGTGTAGGGGTTCATCCGCTCGGCGGTGGACGAGCGCGGCAGGAGCTGGAGGAACACCTCCAGGTCGCGCCAGGAGGGCAGCACCTTCTCGATGCCCATGACCGAGATGAGCGTCTCCGGCAGCGTGAGGCACATCCGCCCGTTGCCCTCGGACTCCACGACGACGAGCGAGCCGGTCTCGGCCACCGCGAAGTTCGCCCCGGACACCGCCACCTTCGCGGCGAGGAACCGCTCGCGCAGGTGACTGCGGGCGGCCTCGGCGAGACGCGCGGGATCGTCGGTGAGGTCGTCGGGCGCGCCGGGCATCTCCCGGCGGAAGATCTCGCGGATCTCCGCCCGGTTCCGGTGGATCGCCGGGACCAGGATGTGGGAGGGGCGGTCGCCGCCGAGCTGCACGATCAGCTCGGCCAGGTCGGTCTCATGCGCGAGGATCCCGGCGGCGTGGAGGGCCTCGTTCAGGCCGATCTCCTGCGTGGCCATCGACTTGACCTTGACCACGTCGGTCTCGCCGGTCGCCTTGATCAGGTCGGTGATGACCTGGTTCGCCTCGGCGGCGTCGCGGGCCCAGTGCACCGTGCCGCCGCGGGCGGTCACCTGTTCCTCCAGCAGGCGCAGGTAGTGTCCGAGGTGCTCGATCGTGTGGTCCTTGATCTGTTTCGCGGTCTCCCGCAGCTCCGCCCAGTCCGCCAGCTCGCCGACGGCGGCGGCGCGTTTGGTGCGGATCGTGGTGGTGGCGTGCGCGAGGTTGCGGCGCAGCTGCGTGTCGCGTACGGCCGCCCGCGCGGCGTCCGGGAAGGCGGGCATCCCCACATACGTCGGCATGGCCGCCCGGGCGGCGTCATGGTGCGCCGGCACGGATACACCTCCCTGTCCGATGCGTTCGTTCACTCGGCGGCCGCCAGGATCTCGGCCAGGTGCAGGGGCCGTACGCCCGTCCGCAGCCGCGACAGCAGGCCGCCGATGTGGGCGAGGCAGGAGTTGTCCGCCGCGCAGACCACCTCGGCGCCGGTCTGCCGGATCCGGGCGACCTTGTCGGCGCCCATCGCGGCCGACACGTCGGGGTTCTTCAACGCGAACGTTCCGCCGAAGCCACAGCACTCGGCGGCGTCCGGCAGCTCGACGAGGTCGATCCCGCGCACGGCCCGCAGCAGCCGCAGCGGCCGGTCGCCGACGCGGAGCGCCCGCAGGGAGTGACAGGTCGGGTGGTAGGTCACCCGGTGCGGGAAGTACGCGCCGACGTCCTCGACGCCGAGCACGTCGACGAGCAGTTCGGTCAGCTCGTGGACGCGGGGTGCGAGCCGGTCCGTCTCCTCGGCGAGGTCACGGTCGCCGACGGCGCGGGCGACGCGTACGTGGTTCTCGCGGACCATCCCGGCGCAGGACGCCGACGGGACGACGATCGCGTCGAACGGTTTGCACGTTTTAACGAAATCCCTGACGAGAGGCCCGCATTCGCGGTCGTACCCGGTGTTGTAGTGCATCTGACCGCAACAGGTCTGCTCGGCGGGGAAGACGACCTCGTGCCCGAGCCGCTCCAGGAGCGTGACGACCGCCTTGCCGGTGCTGGGGTAGAGGGTGTCGTTGAAACAGGTGACGAACAGGGCGATGCGCATGTCAACGGCTCGATTCGCGGACGACGAGTTCAGGCTGGAACATGATCTGCTGGTGCGCGTGGCCCGCCGGGTCGTCGCACACGTCCAGCAGCAGTTCGGTGGCGATCTTGCCCAGCCGGTAGGTCGGCTGCCGGATCGAGCTGAGCGGCACGGCCCCGGCCGCGGAGAACTCGATGTCGTCGTAGCCGATCAACGCCACGTCGCCGGGGACGCTCACCCCCGCCTGGGACAGCGCGCGCAGGACGCCCAGCGCGAGCAGGTCGTTCGCGCAGAAGATCGCGTCGGGTAGTCCGTCGGCCAGCAGCTTCTCGGCGGCGAGACGGCCGCCGTTCGCGTTCATCTCCGGAACGATCAACTCCTCCAGCGCCCGCACCGGCAGGCCGGCGGTGCGCAGCGCGCGCCGCGCCCCCTTCCGCCGTTCGCTGCACTGCCGGATCGCCATCGGCCCGCTCACGTACGCCAGCCGCTCGGCGCCCCGGCTCAGCAGATGCGTCACGGCGAGGTCGCCGCCGGCCACGTCGTCGACGGACACCGAGCACAGATCGCCGGGCGAGGAGTGGTCCACGAGCACGACGGCGACGCCGCGGTCGTGCAGCGCCTCCACGCTCGCGAGGTTCTCGCCCGCCGGGGTGATGAGCACTCCCCGGACCCGCTGTTCGGCCAGGACCCGCAGGTTGCGCGCCTCCTTCTCGAAGGACTCGCCGGAGTTGCACAGGATCACGGCGTGGTCGCGATCGCTCGCCACGTCCTCGACGCCGCGGGCGACCTCGACGAAGAACGGGTTGCCGACGTCGAGCACGACCAGGCCGACCGCCCGGTTCTGCCCGGCGCGCAGGGTCGCCGCCGAGCCGTTGCGCACGAAGCCCAGATCGCGGATGGCCTCCTCGACGCGGGCACGTGTGGCGGCGGCGACGCGTTCGGGGTGGTTCAGCACGTTCGAGACCGTGCCCGGCGACACGCCGGCGAACCTGGCGACCTCCTTGATCCCCGCGGTGCCCATGCCCAACGCCGGTACCCCTTCTCCATGACCTGATGGCGTTCACTGTGAACGACCCGATTAAAACGTGTCAACTCGCCTCCGGACGGTGAGCCGACCGTCCCGACGGTGACCTTCTCGTTATACGGACCGCATCTACGCAGCTCAGCGATGCAGTGAACGCTTCGTTTCCGGAAGATCACGACGATGTGACTCTTGACCTCCCCGCGCTCACAGATCTACGGTCCCAGGTCAATCGGGTTAAAACGTTTTTATTCCGTTCACTTCCGGAGGAAGCATGAGCGAGCGGAGCGAGCGAGTCGACGAGCACGCGCCTGGTCCCGCCTCCGACGAAGGAGGACCCATGAGCGAGTCGCCGCCGATCCTCGCCCTGTCGAATGTCGGCAAGTCGTTCGGCGCGGTGCGGGCTCTGCAGGACGTCTCCCTGGAGCTGTGGGGCGGTGAGATCCATGCGCTCGCCGGGGAGAACGGCGCGGGCAAGTCCACGTTGGTGAAGATCCTGGCTGGGGTGCACCGTCCTGATGAGGGGCAGGTGTTGCTGGATGGTCGTCCTGTTGAGTTCCGTGGTCCTGGTGATGGGCAGCAGGTGGGGGTTGCGGTGATTTATCAGGAGCCGACGT
>NZ_JBHLZP010000658.1:0-3919 GCF_042429965.1 Actinoallomurus acaciae | reverse complement strand
CGCGGCGGCGCGGCGGTCCGCCGGGACCAGCCGGGACAGCGCCGCGTCGAGCAGGCCCGGTCGCAGGTGGCGGCGGTACCAGACCTCGAACAGCGCCGCCGCGCCCGAGTCCGCCGACAGCGTCGCGTCCCATCGCCGCAGCGTCTCCAGGGCGGCCGCGACCTTCGGGTCGTCGGCGCTCAGGCCGTCCAGCACCGGCTGGATCCGCCGCGCCGGCAGGCTGACGTAGTCGGTCTGGAGCCGTACGCAGTCCTCGACCGTCCAGCCGGTGCGCGAGGCGAGCACCTCGCCGACGCGCTCGTACCGGAACGGGGCGTACCAGTCGCGAGTCACCGTGACCGGGTGGCCGTCGGGCACGTTGCGCTGGTTGGCGGTGGCCCACCAGCCCTGCCCGGGATCCCGTACGGACGGCAGCTCGTCCACATCGACGAAGCCGTCCCACTCGTACCGGCCGTCGCCGGGGACGGGCAGCGTGCCGTCCCAGCCGGAACGTCTGGGCACGCGGCCGGCGGGACGCCAGCCGATCGTGCCGTCCGGCGCGGCGTACACCTGGTTCTCCCCCGGCGCGCCCCAGCGGCGCATCGCGGCGACGAACTCGTCCGGGCCGCTCGCCTCCATATAGTCCATGCTGCCGAGGTAGGGCGCCATGCCCTCCTCGAGCCAGGCCGCGCGTACCGCGAACGCGCTCCCCTCGCCCTCGTGGATGACCGGCCCGTGCCGGGTGAACCACAGCTCGACCGGCACGGGGTCGCCGTCGCGGACCGGCACCGTCTCCCGGATCCGCTCCATCGGCTCCCAGCGGCCCTGGTAGCGGTACTCGTGGCGGTCGTTGGTCTCGTAGACGTACAGGTCCTCCTGGTCGATGGGGAAGATCGTCAGCCCGAAGGCGATCCGCCCGTTGTGCCCGATGGAGATGCCGGGCAGGGCGGGCTCGCCCGCGCCGATGACGTCGACGCCGGGGGCGGACAGGTGGGCGATGTAGCGCAGCGACGGCAGCGTGACGGCGCGGTGCGGGTCGTTCGCGAGCAACGGGCGCCCCGAGGCCGTACGGGACGGACCGATCACCCAGTTGTTGCTGCCGTCGAGCCCGGCGCGGGGCGCGCCCGTCGCCAGCCGGTACACGCGCAGCACGTCGTCCGGGATGACGGACAGGTCGAGCCCCTCGGGCACGCGCAGCGGGCGCGCCGGCTCGCGTACGCGGCGCAGGTCCTCCACCGCGGAGCCGTGGTCACGCAGGGTGAGCGCCCGCGCGACCTCGTCCTCGAGGTTGGCGAAGAGGCCGTGGCTGCGGATCCGCGCCACGTCCTCAGGCGCCCAGTACGCGGGGAGGTGGTGGGAGAACTCGGGCGGCAGGTGCTCACGGCGGTCCCGGCACAGGGCGACGAAGGCGTTGATCCCCGCGACGAACGCGCGGGTCACCCGCTCGGTGCCGGGGCCGTACGCGAGCCACTCGGCCGCCATGTCGCCGCGGTAGAGGAAGAGGCGGGCGGCGCGGTCCTGCTCGACGTACTCGCCGCCGAGGACCTCCGAGAGCAGCCCGAGACCGCGCCGCCGCCACAGGTCGATCTGGAACAGCCGATCCCGCGCGGCGTTGAAACCCTGGGCGACGAACACGTCGCCGGGCGAACGCGCGTAGATGTGCGGCACGCCCCAGCGGTCGACCAGGATCTCGACGGGCTCGGCGAGGGCGGGCACGACGTACGTGGCGGTCATCTCGCCTGACTATCCGAGGAGTCGGCCTGTCCGCAATCGCCCCTTAGCGTGACATTCACCGTGACCGTCGGCAAACCAGAAGATCATGGGGGTGAAATGTGCGTATTGTTCCTCCGAAAGTGGATCGGCGGAGGAGAGGTGGCTCGTGACTGACTCCGAGGGCGAACGGCACGGGCACCCGGTCCGCGCGCTGGGCGACGGCACCGGCGAGCGCGCCGCGGTGTGCCTGATCGGCCTCGCCATGCTCACGCTGGCCCTCATCGGCATGTACGTGTCGTTCGAGACGGTCTACGAGTACGTGCACCCGTGGTTCCACGACACGGCCTGGGCGGTGCCGGTCGCCATCGACATGGCGATCCTGGTCTTCTCGGCGGCCGACCTGCTCCTGTCGTACTGGAGGATGGCCAGGCCGTCGATGCGCCTGATCCCGTGGGGCTTCACCGCGGCGACGATCTGGCTCAACTGGCAGGCCGGCGGCCCGGTCCCGATCCGCATCGCCCACGCCGCGATGCCGGCGCTGTGGGTGCTGTTCTGCGAGTACGCCCGCCACGTCCTCGCCGCCCGCGTCGGCCTGGTGAACGGCGCCCGGATGGAGAGGGTCCGCCGCTCCCGCTGGCTGCTGGCCCCGCTGTCAACGGCCCGCCTGCGCCGCCGCATGATCCTCTGGGAGATCACGTCGTACCGCCGGGCCCTGCGGCTCGAGGCCGAACGCCACGCGGAACTCGCCCGCATGGAGATGACGTACGGCCGCCGCTGGCGCCGCCACGCCCCGGCCCACGAACGCATGGCCATCAGACTCGCCGCGGTGGCCCCGGCCGAACTCCTCCCCTCGCTGACGAGGACGATCGGCACCGCGCCTGCGGACCGTACGGCCGAGACGGCCCCGGCCGAGGCAGCACCGGCCGAAGTGACGCGAGCCGAGATGGCACGGACAGAAGCGACACCGGCAGAAGTGGCACCGGCCGAGGCGGAGGTCACCCGGCCGGACCCGATCCCGGACCTGCCGCCGGTGGAGCCGAAGATGGGGTCACCGCGGGAGCCGGAGCCGGCCGCGTCCTCCGAGGCGGCACGAACCAGGGGCAGCGCCCGCGAACGCGCCGTCGCCCTGCTCGCCACCGAGCCGGACATCCCGGGCACGGAGCTGGCCCGCCGCCTCGGCGTGACCACCGGCTACGGCCGCCGGCTGCGCTCCGAACTCCTCAACACCACCAACGGCTACCGCTGAACCGGCACCGCGCGGAGCGATCGCGGAGGCGGTGTTCTGCCGACCCCTCCGGCCCTTCCTGAAACGCGACGGGCGACCGCCGTCGACGGCGGTCGCCCGTGGTTCAGGCCCGTGGTCAGGCCCGTGGTTCAGGCTGGACGCGTACGGGTCAGGCGCCGGCCTGGTGGCTCAGCCAGACGTCGTGTGCCTCTTCGTCCTTGCCGTTCAGCACCACGGCGGAGGCGACCGGCGGGTAGCCGGAGGCCGTGATCGTGTACTGGCCACTGGTCAGGTCGCCGAAGGTGTACGTGCCGTCCGGGCCGGTGGTCGTGACGTCCACGACGTTGCCGTGTGCGTCCACCAGCGTGACCCGGGCGTCGGGCAGCGGGCCGCGGCCCTCCGCCTGGATCGTGCCGCCGATGCGGGCGCCCGCGGGGAGTTCGATCTCCTTGTCGGTGCGCGCGCCGTTCAGCTCGACCGGGACCGCGATCGGGCGGTGAGTCGCCGCGCTGACCGCCAGCGTGTAGGTGCCGGAGGGCAGTCCGGAGAAGGCGTATCCGCCGTCGGCGCCCGTGGTGCCGGTCGTCATGACCTCGCCGTGCAGGTTGGTCACGACCACCCGGGCGTCGGCGACCGGTTCGCCGTGCGCGTCGCGGACCACGCCGGTCAGCCCGGCCGACCCCTCCAGGATCGGGTCGAACTCCACCGGCCGGTCGCCGACCACCAGCGTGCTCGCCAGCGGGTCATGGCCCTCCGCCGACGCGACCAGAACGTAGGTCCCCGCCCCCGGCGTGGTCAGCTCGTACCGGCCGTCCGGCCCCGCGGAGGTGCGGCCGAGCTGGTGGCCCTGAATGTCGATCAGCGTGAGCACCGCCCGGCTCGCCGGGACGCCGTCGGGGCTGCCGACGAAACCGTGGATCACGCTGCCGCGCGCCGGCGCGTGGTCGCGGACCGCCGGGGCCGCGTGACGGCCCACACCCTGAGCGGGGCCGGCCGCCGAGG
>NZ_JBHLZP010000657.1:0-3928 GCF_042429965.1 Actinoallomurus acaciae | reverse complement strand
CGGCACCGGGCCCGGCGGCGGCTCCGGCGGCGGCGTCGGGGGCTCCGGCGGGGGCATCGGCGGCTCGGGCATCGGGGGAGTGGGGGATGCCGGTGTACCAGTCATGCCGCTTCTGTACCCGCATGTGTGCGTGTGACGCCCGGGCAGTGCAGGATGGGAGTCATGAGGGAAACCCGAGCGATGGCTCACGGGCTGCGCACGGCGATCGAGCGGAGCGGCTACTACCCCGCGCTCGTCGCGGACGCCGTCGAGTCGGTTCTGGGCACCGAGTCCGTGATCGCTTATGTCGTCCACCACGAGGCGACGTTCGATCCGGCGATGGAGGTACGGCGCCACGTCACCGTGCTCGTCCTGTCGCCCACCCGCCTGCTCGTCTGCCACACCGACGAGCACCCGCCGACCGAGGCGATGCCGCATCCGCACGCCTCGACCACGACGGAGGCGGTCCGGCTCGGCCGGGTCCAGTCCGTGGCGGTGACACGTGTCGTGCCCGAACCGGCCTCCTACGTCCCCGGCGTCCCGCCGACCGAGGTGATGGTCACCATCGGCTGGGGAGTGATCTCTCACGTCGATCTGGAGCCCGCCTCCTGCGGTGACGAGTCCTGCGAGGCCGACCACGGCTACACCGGCACCCTGACCGCCGATGACCTTTCGCTGCGGGTCAGCGAGGCGGCCGACGGCGCCGACGCGGTCGAGCAGGCACTCGCCTTCGCCCAGGCGCTCTCGGAGGTCATCGCGCAGCGCGAGCGATGAGCCTTCCCGTTCCGGCGTACGGGCGCCGGTCCCTCGCCGACCTCACGCCGTCGGTGCTGGCCGCGCTGGGCGTCCCAGGGCACGTGAACGTCCTGGACCTGCCCGCGTTGCCGCGCGCCTGCGTGCTGCTCGTCGACGGCCTGGGGTGGGAGCTGCTGCGCGCCCACGCCGGCGACGCACCGTTCCTGTCCTCGCTCGCCGGGCGCGAGCTGACCGCCGGCTTCCCGTCGACCACCGCGACCAGCCTGGGCTCCTTCGGCACCGGCCGGGCGCCGGGCGGCCACGGCCTGTTCGGCTACCAGGTGGCCATCCCGGGGGAGGGGCGCCTGCTCAACTGCCTGCGCTGGGACGACGGAGTCGACCCGCTCACCTGGCAGCCGTCGGCCACCGTGTACGAGCGGGCCGCCGCCGCGGGCGTCGCGGCGGCACACGTCTCGACGCGGGCGTTCGCCGACAGCGGGCTGACCCGGGCGGTGTACCGGGGCGCGCGCTATGTGCCGGCGGACGCGCTCGGCCCGCTCGTCGCCGGTGCCGAGCAGGCCGTACGCCAGGGTGAGCGGTCCTTCGTCACCGTCTACCACAGCGAGCTGGACGCCACCGGTCACCTCCACGGCTCGCGCTCGCCCGCCTGGCGGCACCATCTGGCCTTCGTCGACCTGCTCGTCCGGCGCCTGGCCGAGACGATGCCGCCGGACGCCGCCCTCTACGTCACCGCCGACCACGGCATGACCGACCCGGCCGTGCGCGTCGACGTGGACGCCGCGCCCGCCCTGCGCGAGGGCGTGGCGCTGCTGGGCGGCGAGCCGCGGGCACGGCACCTGTACGCGCAGGAGGGCGCGGCCCCCGACGTGCTCGCCGTGTGGCAGGAGCGGTTCGCGGGCCAGGCGTGGGTGATGACGCGCGAGGAGGCCATAACGGCCGGCCTTTTCGGGCCGGTTTCGGCCACTATGGCGGACCGGATCGGCGACGTGGTCGCCGTGCCGCACGCCGACCTGGCGATCGTCGCCACTCAGGCCGAGCCGCTGGAGTCGTCCCTGGTCGGGATGCACGGCTCTCTCGTACCGGCCGAACAGCTCGTACCACTGCTCACCTTTACGGGGGAGTCATGAACGAGGAATCGCCGCTCGCGGACGGGTCTGTCACCGGTCAGACTGGCGGTGTGCACCCTCTCATCGACGTCCCGTCACTTGTCCGGACCCGAGGAGGCGTGGCCCTCCTCGATGTCCGCTGGCGTCTCGGCGGTCCGCCCGGAATCGAGGCGTACCGGCGCGGTCACCTGCCCGGAGCGGTCTTCATCGATCTCGACCGCGATCTCGCGGCGCCGCCGGGCGCCGGAGGCCGTCATCCGCTCCCCGACGCGCCGGCCTTCCAGAAGGCGATGCGGCGCGCCGGGGTACGCCAGGACGACCTCGTCGTGGTCTACGACGACGCCGACGCCACCGCCGCGGCCCGCGCCTGGTGGACGCTGCGGTACTTCGGGCACGAGCGGGTGCGCGTCCTCGACGGCGGCTACCACGCCTGGGTGGACGCCGGGCAGCCCGTAACGACGGAGGTGCCTGAGGCGGAGGAGGGCGACTTCATCGCCAGGCCGGGCCACCTGCCGCTACTCGACGCGGACGGCGCGCTGGCCGTGGCCAAGGACGGCGTGCTGCTCGACGCCCGCGCGCCGGAGCGCTACCGCGGCGAGGTCGAGCCCGTCGACCCGGTCGCGGGCCACATCCCGGGCGCGGTGAACGCACCGACGCACGGCAACGTGGGGGTCGACGGCCGCTTCCTACCGGCCGGCCTGCTCCGCGAACGCTTCGCCGGCCTCGGCGCGACCGACGCGGCCGAGGTGGGCGCGTACTGCGGCTCCGGCGTCACCGCCGCCCACGAGATCCTGGCCTTGACCATCGCCGGAGTACCGGCCGCCCTGTACGCCGGCTCATGGTCCGACTGGATCACCGACCCCACCCACCAGGTGGAGACGAGCGACTAGGCGTACTGATCACGAGTGTCGTCGACGGTCACCGGGGTTGATCATGGTGAAGGGCTCCGGTGTGGTGGAGCTGCGTAGGGCCGCACCACATAGGGGTCCTCGTGCCCGGTTGAGCGTTCGTGGCGGGTGACTGTTGGTCGGACGTGTCGGCTTCGGTCGTTCTCGTTGCGCATGTCGGGGCCGGGATGGGCATCTTGCGTGCCAAGGCTCGCACGTGGCTGCACCGGCTGGTGGCGAAGATGAGGCCGGATTGCAGGGCCGCTCCAGCCGGTCGTTGAAGACGCCGCGCGGCACCTGGGGAGCGGTAGTGGACCAGGTCTGCGGCCTGGGACAAGGACGCTGGGTCCCGCTTGGACCTGCCTGCCTTGACGGTGCACCGGATCCTGGTCCGTCTTGACCGCCTGGCCTTCCTGGATCGGCCCGTCGGCCAGGTGATACGCCGTTGCGAACGCGGCCGGTCCGGCGATCTGGTCCCCGTCGGCGTCAAAAGGGCTCGGCCGGATCCCTGACGGCGGCGGCCGGCGCGTCCACGGCCGGGCTGCCTGCCCCCCACCGCCCCCACAGGCTTCGACTACACACGACTCGGCCGCCGACGATCACAGCCGCCTGGCCTACAGCGGGGTCCGCCCAGACGAGAAGGACGCCGCCCGCGCCGGATTCCCGCGCGGGCGGCAGCCTTCCTCGTCTCCGCGGGCATCCGCCACATCGAGCGGATCCTGACCGAGACCCCTGGCTCTACCGCAAAAGGCCCCGAGTGGAAACAGGCACTGGCCGACCTCGGTGCGACCGCAAGACCCCCCGCATCCACCGGCCCCAAACCAACGGCAAAGCCGAATGCTCAACCACACCCTGCTCGACGAAGGGGCGCACCCACGCCCTCCACCGCAGCCAAGAGTGCGCCGCACCACCGCCCCGGGCAGACTCCCTCCATACCTACAACCACCAGCGCTGCCACACCGCACGCGGCGACAAACCCCACCGACGTCAACAACCCCGCGGGCCAATGATCCGTAGGACCTGTCCCGAGTCCTGGCCGTGGGTTGTCCACAGCCGGTCCTGGGGTCTTCCTTTGGCGTGTGGGGTGGCTTGACAATGGAAGTGGGGTCGGTGCCCCCCTGGGAGGGCGGGGCGTGTTCTCGGGCGGGGCGTGTTCTCGGGCGGGGCGTGTTCTCGGGCGGGGCGTGTTCTCGGGCGGGG
>NZ_JBHLZP010000656.1:0-3972 GCF_042429965.1 Actinoallomurus acaciae | reverse complement strand
CGGCACGCCCAGGTGCGCGTACCCCGGGCGGCCGAGGTCCTGGACGGTGGCGAGCGACCCGGAGCGCACGACCTCGATCATGCGCGGGTCTCCGCCGGGAGCGCGTCGGCGGCGCACGCCTCGAAGCGGACCCGGGTGCCGGGCTGGAGCAGCGAGGGCGGCTCGCGGTCGGGGTCCCACAGGCGCAGCGTCGTACGGCCGAGGAGCCGCCATCCGCCGGGCGAGGGCGAGGGATAGATCGCGCCGTACGGTCCGGCGATCGCGACCGACCCGGCCGGGACCGCGGTGCGCGGAGAGTCGCGGCGCGACACGTGCAGGCTCTCGTCGAGGCCGGTCAGGTAGCCGAACCCGGGAGAGAATCCCAGGTACGCCACGCCGTACTCGGCCGCCGCGTGCCGCTCGACGACCTGCGCGCGGGTCAGCCCCGTGATCGAGGCGACCTCGTCCAGGTCCGCGCCGTCGTAGGCGACCGGCACGCGCAGCGGCTCGCCACTCGCCGTACTCGTCTCCGGCAGCGGAAGGTCACCCAGCAGCGCGCCGAGCCGGCCGAGGTCGGCGCCCGGCGCGGTCGTCACCAGGACGGTGCCGGCGCCCGGGACGACGTCGACGATCTCGGTCCGGCCGAGCCCCCGGACGGCGGCGTGCAGCCGGTGCGGCGCCTCGGTCTCGATCAGCAGGGCGGCGTCGCCCGCCCGGAGCACCCTCACGCGAACGGTCCCAGGCGGACACCGGCGCGTTCGATCGCCGTCCGTACGGCCCTGGCCAGGCCGACCGCGCCCGGGGTGTCACCGTGCACGCACATGGACCGCGCCTCCACCGGGACCCGTGACCCGTCGATCGCCTCGACCGAGCCGCCGACGGCCATCCGCACCGCGCGGGCCGCGACCTGGTCCTCATCCTCGATCACCGCGCCGGGCTCGCGCCGGGACACCAGCGTGCCGTCGGCGTTGTAGGCCCGGTCGGCGAAACACTCGGCGACCACGGTGACGCCCTCGACTCCGTGCAGCGCCGAACCGGGCAGCGTCAGCAGCGGCAGCGACGGGTCGTACGCGATGACCGCCGCGGCCACGGCCTCCGCCTGTGCGCGATCGCGCACGAGACGGTTGTACAGCGCGCCGTGCGGCTTGACGTAACGGACCCGTCCGCCCTCCGCGCGCGCGACGCCGTCGAGCGCGGCGATCTGGTAGAGCACCTCGGCGGTCAGCTCCTCCGGCGCGACGTCCATCTCCCGGCGGCCGAACCCCGCCAGGTCGCGGTAGGACACCTGCGCGCCGATCGCCACGCCCCGCTCCACCGCCGCGGCGCACGTGCGCCGCATGATCAGTGGGTCGCCGGCGTGAAAGCCGCAGGCGACGTTCGCGCTCGTGACGATGGACAGCAGAGCGAGATCGTCGCCGAGCCGCCACGGCCCGAACCCCTCACCCAGATCCGCATTCAAGTCGATCATTGCGCCAGGTTCTCATCCGACCGATCCGTGATGAGCATCCTGCCGGGCGAATGCGTGATCACGAAGGGCGCCTCCGAGGCCATCACGACCGCCTGCGGGGTCACGCCGCAGGCCCAGAACATCGGGACGTCGCCATCCTCGAACTCCACGGCGTCCCCGAAGTCGGGCCGGTCGAGCGACGCGATGCCCAGCCCGGCCGGGTCGCCCGTGTGCACGGGCGCACCGTGCGCCAGGGGATGACCCGCGGTGACCTCGATGGCCGTGGCGACGAGGGTGGCGGGCACCGGCCGCATCGAGACGACGAGCGGCCCGGCCAGGCGCCCGGCCGGCCGGCACTGCCAGGAGGTGACGTACATCGGCACGTTGCGGCCCTGCTCGATGTGGCGCAGCGGGACGCCGGCCGTGGCGAGCGCCGTCTCGAACGTGAAGCTGCAGCCGGTGAGCAGCGCGACCAGGTCGTCGCGCCAGTACTCGGTGGCGTCCGTGACCTCGGCGACGAGCCGTCCGTGCTCGTACACCCGGTACGCCGGCAGGTCGGTGCGCAGGTCGGCGGTGGCGATCTCGTGGGCGTGGGGGTCGCCGGGATCGGTCACCTCCAGAAGGGGACACGGCCCGGGGTTGCGGAGGGCGAACAGCAGAGCGTCGAAGGCCAGGTCACGCGGTACGGCGAGCAGGTTCGCCTGGACGTGTCCCCGGCACCAGCCGCTCGTGGTCTCGGGCACCTCGCCGGTGCGGAAGACCTCGCGCGCCTGAGAGGGGGTGAGGATGCCGGGTTGCTCGAGAGCGGTCATGCCACAGTCATGCCCGATCCAAGCGCGGGCAGGCCGTCCGCGGGCGTCGAATCGGGGCCGCCGCCGGTCAGTCGCGCCGGTCGACGAAGAGCGTCTGCGCCACGCTGCCGAAGTCACCCCGCTCGTCGTAGAGCCGCGTCCGGCACAGGCCGCTCCCGGCCGGTCCGATCGTCGTGGCGGCGTCGAGACAGGTCCACTCGCCGGCCTGGGGCCGCAGCAGGTGCAGGGTGAAGTCCACGTTCGAGAACGTGTACGCCGCGAAGCTCAGCTCGGAGCTGATGCCGCTCGCGGTGTCGGCGACCCCGGCGACCCGCTGCAGGGGAGTGGGCTCCTCCTCCGGCAGCACCGGGACGACGAGCCGGGTCCACAGCACGGCCGGGCCGTTGAGCAGGACACCGCCCTCCGCGAACCGCCACTCGAGAGCGTGGAAGTACCCGAAGTCGGGCAGCGGCGACTCGGCCAGCGCGGTCTCCGGCAGGGGGAGGCGCGGCGCCGCGGTCTCGGAGGCGATCACCTCGGTGTCGGCGCGCCGCAGGCGCCAGGCGCGCGCGTACGCGACCGGCCGCCCGTCGGCGACCATCTCCGCGGCCACGGACTGCACCCGCCGCCCCGGCCGTACGACCTCGGTGTGCACGGTGACCTCGCCGACCGGGATCGGCCCGAGGATGTCGATCGCGAGCTGCGAGACGGTCATGTCGGGCTGCGGGTCGGTGCGCTCCAGCTCGCGCGTCAGCAGCGCCGCCGGCGGGCTGCCGTGCTGGTGCCGTGGATCCCACGGCCCCTGGGTCAGCTCGGTCGCCTGGAAGCGACCGGCACCGAGCGGACGGTAGAGGCTGTCGGCCATACGAGTCCCTTCGGCACGGACGCCCGTACGGGCGTGAACGGGCACGTCACGTCTACCACGATTCCGGTGGAATCGGGGATCCCCGGGACGGCCCCTCGGCCCGGTCAGACCTCGTCGCGCAGGCCCCGCAGGGCGGCGCGCAGCGCGCGCGGGTCGTCGCCGACCTCGTCGACGATGGTCATGAGCCGGTGGAGGATGTCGTGGCGGTCGTGGCCCTTGTCGAGCATGTACTCGGCGATCGTCCACAGCTGTGGCGGGTCGCCGTCCCATAGGCGCCGGGCCAGGCGCAGGTGCGCCTCGATGTGCTCCGGGTCCGCGTCGGGGTGCTCGAACTCCAGCAGCTGATACCGGTCGTGGTCGACGGCCGGGTCGAGCCGGGTGAGGTCGATCTCGGCGTTGCCCGCGGTCAGGAACGGGAAGGCGAACGCCCGGCGGGCGAGGGCCTCCAGGTCGCCGTCGGGCAGCAGCCGCTCGACCAGCTCGCGGTCGAGGCCGAACGTCGTCGGGTCGCGGTACGCCTTGGCGAACTTGCCGGTGATGTCCCAGACCTTGTCGAGGGTCTGGCGGACGCCCTCCTCGTGGAGGCGGGTGCGCTGGCTCGCCCAGCGGACCCATGCGGCCAGCACGTGCGGCATGGCGTCCTGCTCGCCCGGAGACAGCATGACCTTGCGCGGAAGGTAGTGGAGCAAGAACGTCTCGCACTTGATGGGGCTGACCCGCAGCGGACGGCCGAAGTCGTGGTCGCAGCCGTAGTCGATGATCCGGTCGACGCAGCGGCTCGCGGCCGAGCGGTCCGACAGCCCCTCGGCCTCATCGGAGGCGAGGAACTGCGCCGCCATGGTCGCGCGCCGGTCGCGGCTGCGCGCCGGCGGCGCGGGCCGCCGCTGCCG
>NZ_JBHLZP010000655.1:686-4665 GCF_042429965.1 Actinoallomurus acaciae | reverse complement strand
ACCCGCGCCGCGTCCTCCAGCACCCGCCGGTCCACCGGCCCGAGCCCGAGCGCGTCCGCGAACGCCGCCACCGTACGCCGCTGAGGGCCCCGGCTGCGCCCGCGTTCCATGTCGCCGATCGCGCGGACGCTGACCCCGGAGGCGGACGAGAGATCTTCGATGGTCAGCTCCGCCGCGCGCCGGTATCCGCGCAGGAGTTCGCCGAACGCCTCCGTCTGTGCCATCGCCACCTCACCCGCACGTCGGCCGCGACCGGCGAACGCGTACTTCTGCCGGTACTTCTGCCTGGCCGGGCGCGACGGGCCCCTGCTTGCATCGGAAGACGGCCGCCACGGATCCGGCCGCGCCGCCCTCCGGGTGCGACGGCGAAGGCGCCGCGCCCGGATTTCGGCACGCCTGCCAATCTTCCCCCGCGTACGGCGGAACGCCTAGATCGTTGGCGAATATCGCCGCGGCGACGTGAGCGAAGGCGCCCGGAACCGGTACGAGGACGGATCCGGGCGGCGCGCCGAACGGGCCGGTGAAGGCCTTACGCCGGGTCGTCCATCAGCTCGTCGATGTGCAGCCGGAGCCGGCGCAGGGCGTGGTGGACGCGTGACTTGACGGTCCCGACGGGCAGGCCCAGCAGTTCGGCGGCCTCGGCGGCCGTACGGTCGGCGAAGTAGACCACGCCGAGGACCTCACGGTGGGCCGGGCCGAGCCGGGAGAGGGCCTTGGCGACGACCACGGAGTCCACCACGGCGCTCGCGTGGTCCTCCAGGAACGGGGCGGCGGCGGCGTCCGCGGCGACCTCATCCGGGCGCGCCCGGCGGGCGCGGAACCGGTCCACGCAGATGTTGTGCGCCACCCGCATCAGCCAGCCGGCCACGGAGCCCCGTCCGGAGGTCAGCCGCCCGGCGTTGCGCCAGGCGCGGAGCATGGTCTCCTGGACGACGTCCTCGGCCTGGTACGGGTCGGACGTCAACCGGGTGACGTAGGACAGCAGCATCGCACCGTGGTCGGCGTACAGCCGGTCGACCAGCGCCCGGCCCTCGTCGTCCGGCGGCAGGCCGGCGTCGCGGGACGGTACGTCGTCGCGGTTCAGCACGAGGGGGCTCATGGGGGCGCTCCAGGTTCACGCGGTCATCGCCTGCATGACGATGCAAACAAGCGCCCCCGGTCACCGACCAGGCAGAAGCACCGGCAGAACTCCCAGGCGGAACCGCGTAAGCCGACCCTCACGTCTCCGTGCCGCCGGTCGCCGGCCGCTCCGGGCCCGTGCCGGGGCCGGACGGATCCACCTTGGGTCCGTCGCCGGTCTGCCCCGCGGCCCTCGGGTCGAGCAGGTCGCATGCGATCTTCAGCAGCCGGTCCACGTCGAGGACGGGCTTTTGCAGGTAGTCGTTCGCGCCGGCCGCCAGGGCCTTCTCGCGCTCGCCGGGGATGGCCTTCGCACTGAGCACGACGATCGGCAGGTTCGCGTACCGCGACTCGGAGCGGATCGCCCGGATGGCCTCGTACCCGTCCATCACCGGCATCATGATGTCCATCAGCACGAGGGACACCTCCGCGTCGCGTTCGAGGATCTCGATCGCCTCCCGGCCGTTCAGCGCGTACCGGACGGGCAGGCCGACACGTGCGAGCAGCCGGGTCAGCGCGATCACGATACGGATGTCGTCGTCGACGATGAGGATCTTGCCCGAGAGCATCCGCGCGGCGCGCTCGGCGTTCCACTCCTCCAGCCGCGTCGTGGCGCCGGGCCGCTCGTCCCGCGCGCGCCAACGCATGGCGTCCGTGTCCTCGGCCTCGGCGACGGGCTCCGGCGCCTCCAGCGCGAGCCTGCCGATCGGGACCGTCGTCTCCTCGGCCGGCGGATGGCCCGGGTGGACGACCGGGACGTACAGGGTGAAGGAGCTGCCGACGCCGGGCTCGCTCTCGGCGGTGATGCGGCCGCCGAGCAGCGTCGCGAGCTCCCGGCTGATCGACAGGCCCAGGCCCGTGCCGCCGTACTTGTGGCTGCCGGCGCCGTGGGCCTGCTCGAACGCCTCGAAGATCGTGCCGAGCTTCTCGCGGGCGATGCCGATGCCGGTGTCCTCCACGGTGAAGGCGATGGTCTCGCCGAGTTCGCGGACGGCGTCGGCGTCGACGCGCTCGACGCGGAGCGTGACCCGGCCCTGCGGCGTGAACTTGATCGCGTTCGACAGCAGGTTGCGCAGGATCTGCTGGAGCCGCTGCTCGTCGGAGAACAGCTCGCCGGGCGCGTCCTCGGCCACGTGCACCTCGAACTCCAGGCCGCGGTCGCGGGCGATGGGCCGGGACGTGGCGTTCACGTAGTCGAGCAGCGTGACCAGCGGCAGCTTCTTCGGGCGGATGTCGAGGCGGCCGGCCTCGACCTTCGACAGGTCGAGGATGTCGTTGATGAGCTGCAACAGGTCGGAGCCGGAACGGTGGATGCTGGTGGCGAAGGTGACCTCCTCCTCCGAGAGGTTCTGCCGCGCGTTGTCGGCCAGCAGCCGCGCGTAGATCAGCATCGAGCTCAGCGGCGTGCGCAGCTCGTGGGACATGTTGGCCAGGAACTCCGACTTGTACTGCGAGGAGGAGGCCAGCAGGGCGGCCTTCTCGGCCAGCTCCTCGTTGGAGTGCTGAAGCTCGCCCTGCTGCCGCTGCAGCTCGTCGGAGCGCTCCTGGAGCTGCTGCGCGAGGTTCTGGGACTCGGCGAGCAGCATCTCGGTGCGGGCGTTGGCGAGGATCGTGTTGAGCGCGACGCCGATCGTGGTGACGAACTGGTCGAAGAAGGCCAGGTGCACGTCGGAGAAGCGGGAGAACGACGCCAGCTCGATGATGCCTAGCAGCGTGTCCTCGAACAGGATCGGGATGATGACGATGCTGGCCGGAGACGACTGTCCCAGCCCCGAACTGATCTTGATGTAGTCCGGCGGGATGTCCTCCAGGAGCAGCCGTTTCTTCTCCCCGGCGGCCTGCCACACGAGGCCCTGGGCCAGCGGTCCGGACGACGCGGTGTCGCCGCCCTGCAGGCCGTACCCGGCGATCAGCGCGAGGCCGCGCCGGTGACCGGCCGGGCGGCCGGGCCAGTCGCCGCCGGCCTCGGTGTCGGCGAGGAAGAACGCGCCGTACTGGGCGTTCACCAGCGGGGTCAGCTCCCGCAGGATCAGGTCGGCGACCTCCACCAGATCGCGGTGGCCCTGCATCAGGCCGGCGAGGCGGGTCAGGTTGGACTCCAGCCAGTCCTTCGCCCGCGTGGTCTCGCGGAGGTTGGAGACCATCAGGTTGATGTTGTCCTTCAGCTCCGAGACCTCGCCGTGCGTCTCGACGGTGATGTGGCGCGACATGTCGCCCTGGGCGACGGCCGAGGTGACCTCGGCGATCGCGCGGACCTGGGTGGTGAGGTTGCGGGCCAGCTCGTTGACGTTCGTCGTCAGGCGCTTCCAGGTGCCGTGCACGCCCTCGACCCGCGCCTGACCGCCCAGCCGGCCCTCACTGCCGACCTCGCGGGCCACTCGTGTGACCTCGGAGGAGAACGAGGACAGCGTGTCGACCATCGTGTTGATGGTCGTCTTCAGCTCGAGGATCTCGCCGCGGGCGTCGACGTCGATCTTCGCGCCCAGATCGCCCTGGGCGACGGCCGTCGCGACCTGGGCGATGTTGCGCACCTGCGAGGTCAGGTTGGCGGCCATGAAGTTCACGTTGTCGGTCAGGTCCTTCCACACCCCCGACACACCACGGACCTGCGCCCGGCCGCCCAGGTTGCCCTCGGTACCGACCGCGCGGGCCACGCGCGTGACCTCGTCCGCGAAGGCGGAGAGCTGGTCGACCATGGTGTTCACCGTGGTCTTGAGCTGGAGGATCTCGCCCTGGGCGTCCACGCTGATCTTCTTGGACAGGTCGCCGTTCGCCACCGACGTGGTGACCTGGGCGATGTTGCGCACCTGCGACGTCAGGTTCGACGCCATGAAGTTCACGTTGTCGGTCAGGTCCTTCC
>NZ_JBHLZP010000655.1:290-647 GCF_042429965.1 Actinoallomurus acaciae | reverse complement strand
CCCTCGGTACCGACCTCACGGGCCACCCGCGTCACCTCACCGGCGAACGCCGACAGCTGATCCACCATCGTGTTGATCGTCGTCTTCAGCTCGAGGATCTCGCCGCGGGCGTCGACGTCGATCTTCTTGCCCAGATCGCCGCGTGCGACGGCGGTCGCGACCTGGGCGATGTTGCGCACCTGGGACGTCAGGTTGTCGGCCATGAAGTTGACGTTGTCGGTGAGGTCCTTCCAGACCCCCGACACCCCGGGCACCTGGGCCCGGCCGCCGAGGTTGCCGTCCGTACCGACCTCACGGGCCACCCGCGTCACCTCACCGGCGAACGCCGACAGCTGATCCACCATCGTGTTGACGGTC
>NZ_JBHLZP010000655.1:0-203 GCF_042429965.1 Actinoallomurus acaciae | reverse complement strand
TGTTGCGCACCTGCGACGTCAGGTTCGACGCCATGAAGTTCACGTTGTCGGTCAGGTCCTTCCACACCCCCGACACACCACGGACCTGCGCCCGGCCGCCGAGCCGCCCCTCCGTACCGACCTCACCGGCCACCCGCGTCACCTCACCGGCGAACGCCGACAGCTGATCCACCATCGTGTTGACGGTCAGCTTGAGCTCCAGG
>NZ_JBHLZP010000654.1:0-3988 GCF_042429965.1 Actinoallomurus acaciae | reverse complement strand
CGGCGGCCTGGTCGCCGCCGCGGTCGTGGCCGCGGCCACCGGCGCCGTCGTGTCGACCCGCGACTCCGGCCGTCCCGGGGTCACCGTCGTGCCCGCTCCGCCGAACGTGCGGGCGGCGGCGCTCTCCTTCACCCGCACGGGCGGGTACCTGACCGTGCGGGTGAAGGACCCGGTCGCCGACCCGGCCCGGTACAAGAAGGAGTTCGCCGCCCACGGCCTGAACGTCGACCTCCGGCTGGAGCCCGCTTCGGCGAAGTCGGCGGGCACGGTCCTCTTCCTGGAGGACGACGGGAGCGGGCGGGTCAAGATGATCACCGCGCCCGGACACTGCGGAAGCGACACATGTGGGGTCGGCATCAGGATTCCGCTGACCTACAAGGCCTTCGTCCGGGTCGTCTTCGGACGGACGGCGCGGCCGGGCGAGCACTACGACACCGGTCCCGGAGACACCCCCGGCGAGGGTGTGGGCTTGAGCGACGTGACGGGACGCACCGTCGCCGACGTGCTCGCCGAGGCGAAGAGGAAGCACATCGGCGGCATCGAGTACCGGTACGAGCACAACGGCACGGACCAGCCGTACCCGAACGGCATCCCGGCCGACAAGGTGCGGAGCGACTGGTACGTCCACGATGCCGCGGCCGGCGACAGCGGCCAGGTCATCCTGTTCGTCGGCCCGGAGCCCACGAACTGACCCGAGCGGCCGTGCCCGGGCGGGGAGACCCCCGCCCGGGCACACGCGTGCCGGTCCGCGCGGAGGGGTGGACATCGCGGGGGCATCGGGGACGATAGGACGTCATGCACATTGTCTGGGACTGGAACGGCACGCTCTTCGACGACCGCGACGCCATCCTCGACGCCACCAACGAGGTCTTCGCGGGCTACGGCCTGCCGCCGCTGGGGCTCGACGGCTACCGCGCGGCGTACACGCGGCCGATCTGGACGTCGTACGAGCGGATTCTCGGCCGGGCGCTCGAAGACGGGGAGTGGGAGCGGATCGACGCCGCGTTCCACGACTCCTACCACCGGCTCATGGAGCGCTGCCGGCTCGCCGCCGACGCCCGCCGCACCATCGACGTGCTCGCCGACGACGGGCACACGCAGTCGGTGCTGTCCATGTGGCACCACGACCGGCTCGCCGTGACGGTGAGCCGGCTGGGCCTAGAGCTGTCCTTCCGGCGGGTCGACGGGCTGCGGCCCGACGAAGGGGGCGGCGAGAAGGCGAGGTTCATGGTGCGGCACCTGGCGGCGCTGGGCGTCGACGCCGCCGACGTCCTCATGGTCGGCGACAGCGTCGACGACGCGGCCGCCGCGCGGCACGTCGGGGCGCGTGCGGTGCTCTATACCGGCGGCCTGCAGTCCCGCGCCGACCTCGCCCGGTTCGGCGTTCCGGTGATCGAACGCCTCGCCGATGTCGCGCGGCACATCTGACCTGGATCGACGAGCTTTTGTCGGGTATGGCAACCCGTGCTTACGATGCAGAACGACGACGTCGTCGAACGCTGGGGAGTGTTTTCCATGGATGCTGTCACGAACGTCCCCGTCCCGGTGAACGAGCCGGTCAAGACGTACGCCCCCGGTAGTCAGGACCGCGCCGCGCTCGAGGCGAAGATCAAGGACCTGTCCGGTGAGCGGATCGACCTGCCCATGACCATCGGCGGCGAGCGGCGCCTCGGCGGCGGCACGCCCATCGACGCCGTCGAGCCGCACAACCGCCGGCACGTCCTCGGCCGCATGCACGAGGCGACCGCCGCCGATGTCACCGCGGCCGTCGAGGCCGCCCGCGCCGCCGCACCCGCCTGGCGCGCGATGTCCTTCGACGACCGCGCCGCGATCTTCCTGCGGGCCGCCGAACTGCTGTCCGGCCCGTGGCGCTCCACGCTGAACGCCGCCACGATCCTGGGCCAGTCCAAATCGGTGCAGCAGGCCGAGATCGACGCGGCCTGCGAGCTGATCGACTTCTTCCGTTTCAACGTCTCCTTCGCACGCGAGCTGATCAGCCGGCAGCCGATCTCCTCCCCGGGTGTGTGGAACCGGCTGGAGTACCGGCCGCTGGAGGGCTTCGTCGTCGCGATCACTCCGTTCAACTTCACCGCGATCGCCGGCAACCTGCCGTGCTCGGCCGCGCTCATGGGCAACGTCGTGGTGTGGAAGCCGTCGCCGACGCAGACGTTCGCGGCGCACTTCACCATGCGGCTGCTGGAGGAGGCCGGGCTCCCGCCGGGCGTGATCAACCTGGTGACCGGCAACGGGCAGGCCGTCTCGGAGGTCGCCCTCAGCCGGCCCGACCTGGCCGGCATCCACTTCACCGGCTCCACGGGCACCTTCCAGCACCTGTGGCGCACCGTCGGGGAGAACATCGCGAACTACCGGAGCTACCCGCGGCTCGTCGGCGAGACCGGCGGCAAGGACTTCGTGGTCGCCCACCCCTCGGCCGACCCGCAGGCGCTCGCCACGATCCTGATCCGCGGCGCGTTCGAGTACCAGGGTCAGAAGTGCTCGGCCGCCTCCCGCGCCTACGTCCCGCGCTCGCTGTGGAACGGCATGCGCGACGACCTGCTCGCCACCGTCGAGTCCCTGACGATGGGCAACGTCGCCGAGGATCTGTCGGTGTTCATGGGCGCGGTCATCGACGAGCGGGCGTTCGCCAAGCACCGCGAGGCGATCGAGCGCGCGAGGTCCCACGCCGGCGTCGACGTGCTCGTCGGCGGCGGCCTGGACGACTCCGAGGGCTGGTTCGTCCAGCCGACCGTGCTGGAGAGCTCCGACCCGGCCGATGACATCTTCACCAAGGAGTACTTCGGCCCCATCCTCGGCGTGCACGTCTATGACGACGGCGACTACGACACGATGCTGACGCAGATGGAGAGCGCCGCGCCGTACGGCCTGACCGGCTCGATCGTCGCCCGCGACCGGGCCGCCATCGCGGCGGCCTCGGACCGGCTCCGCTACGCCGCCGGCAACTTCTACGTCAACGACAAGCCCACCGGCGCGGTCGTCGGGCAGCAGCCGTTCGGCGGCGCGCGGGCCAGCGGCACCAACGACAAGGCGGGCTCGATCTTCAACCTGACGCGGTGGGTCAGCACCCGCTCGATCAAGGAAACGCTCGTCCCGCCGACCGACCACCGTTACCCGCACATGGGCTGACCGCCGCGCGTGCGCGCGAGGGCGGTGCCCCGGTGGGCGCCGTCCTCGCGCTGAACAGCGGGTTTGCGAATCGAGGGGCGCAACCCCGACCATTAACCGTCGCCCCCATTTCGCCGCAGGAGTCCGTCATGCCCCGTCTCGTGCTGTGGAACGTCGATCACACGCTCGTCGACGTCGGCCGGGTGACGCGGGAGGCGTACGCCGAGGCCTTCCAACAGGTGACCGGGCGTCCCCTGGTCCGCCTGGCGCCGACCGTGGGCCGTACCGAATCGGAGATCATCTTCGAGACCCTGGCATTCAACGACGTCGTGACCACCGAGGACCACCTCGCGCAGTTCATGGCGGCGCTGGGTGAGGCGTTCACCGCCCGCCGCAAGTCCATTCGCAAGGACGGCCGGGTGCTGCCGGGCGCCCGTGAGGCCCTCGCCGCGGTGGCGCGGCAGCGCGACGTCGTCCAGTCCGTGCTGACCGGCTCGATCGAGCCGAACGCCGTCGCCAAGCTGACCGCGCTCGGGCTGGACAAGCACCTCGACTTCAAGGTCGGCGGGTACGGCTCGGAGACCTATCCGAAGGCCGCACTGGTCGAGCTCGCGCGCAGCCGTACGGCCGAGAAGTACGGCGCCGTGATCGCGGACGCCGCGACCGTGCTCATCGCCGACTCGGCGAACGACGTGCGCGCCGCCCAGATCGCCCGCGCCCGTACGATCGCCGTCGCCACCGGCAACGCCACCGAGGCCGAGCTGCGCGGCGCCGGCGCCGACGTCGTGCTGCCCACCCTCGCCGAGACCGACCGCGTGGTCCGCGCGGTGGAGTCGCTGACCACCCCCTGAGCGCGCGTCACGCT
>NZ_JBHLZP010000653.1:0-3991 GCF_042429965.1 Actinoallomurus acaciae | reverse complement strand
GGGTGTCGGGTCCCACCAGCGGCGCACCCGTGCGCGCAGCCGCCCGTCGATCAGGGCGCAGCCGTCGCCGACGTACGCCTCGTCGCCCTCGCGCACCGTGCGGAAGGGCTCCTGCCGGGTGGGGACGGCCAGCACGACCGCGTTCGGCGGGCGCACGGCGTCGGAGGCGGTCAGCGCGATCACCGCGGGCTCGGGAGACCGGTCGACCCGGAGGTAGACGGCGGAGGGGAAGACCGCGACGACCCGGCCGTGGCGCCGGGGCCCGCCGAGCGCGGAGCGGACGCCCAGGCTGGCGGCGCCGGCGAGAGTGGGCGCCGTCACCGCATGGGAGCCACGCGTGCCGGACCTGCGCCGGGCGGTGGACACCGTCACCAGATCGCCTCCCCGTGATGGGCTCGCTCGTGGCGAACGTAGACCGGGGCCGGGCCCGGCCGTATGGAGAATTCTGCCAAGGATGGTTGCCATCGTTCGTGTCCGTTGTCATGGTTGTTCGCGCATAGGTGGTCAACTGCGGCAGATCGGGCACCCATGTCCTTCACCGAACCCCTCCCACCCACACTGCGTCTCGCGAGCACCGGCACCCTGACCTACGGACTGTCCGTCGGGGAGGTGCTCGGCGTTCCCGCGCTCTCCGGCGCCCGCGTGATCGCCGGGGAGAGCGGGCTCGGCCGGGTGGTGCAGCGCCTCAACGTGATGGAGGTGCCGGACATCCTCGGCTGGGTGAAGCCGCACGAGCTGCTCCTCACCACCGGATACCCACTGCGCAACACCCCGCAGTCGCTCGGCCACCTGGTCGCCGACCTCGACGAACGCGGGCTCGCGGCGATCGCGATCAAGCTCGGCCGCTACCTCGACGGCCTCCCGGACGAGATGCTGGAGCAGGCCGACCGCCTGGGCTTCCCCCTGATCCTGCTCGCCAATGACGTCGGCTTCGACGACGTGCTCAACCAGGTGCTGACCGACATCCTCAACCGGCAGGCCGCGATCCTCGCCCGCACCGAGGAGGTGCACCGGGCGCTCGTGCAGATCGTGCTGTGCGGCGGCGGCCTGCAGGAGATCACCGACGAGGTCGCCGGGCTGCTCGGCGCGGCCGTCGCGGTCATCGACGGCGACGGACACGAGCTGGTCGCCTCCGGCGACGAGCGTTACCTGGCGGCGCTGCGGGAGGGCGATCCCGGGCCGGCGGCGGAGTACGGTGCGCACGGCGACCGTACGGTGGTGCCGGTCGTGGCCGGCGGCTACACCTACGGCCGGATGACGGCGGTCGGCGAGACGGCGCCCGAGGTCGCCATGCTGGAACGCGCCGCCACGGTCGCCGCGCTGGTCATCACCAAGCAGCAGGCCGTCTCGGCGGTGGAGAGCAAGTACCGCGCGGACTTCCTGCGCGACGTGCTCACCGGCCGGCCGGGCGGCGGCGACGAGCACGTCGTCGCGCACAGCGCGAGCTTCGGCTGGGACCTCGGCCGCCCGGTCATGGTGGTCGTGGCCGAGCTGGACCGCGGTCCGGCGGGCGTGACGGACGAGCGGATGCTCCAGGACCGGCTGACCTCGGCGCTGACCTCGGCCGTGCGCCGCCGCGACCGCAAGGGCGCCGTGGCCGGTTTCAGCCACGAGGTCGTCGCCGTCCTCGGCGCGGACGCCTGCGACATCACGACGCTCGCCAAGGACGCCACCGCCGTGTTCGGCGACGCCGGCCGGACGTTCTCGCTCGGCGTCAGCCGTACGGCCGCGGTGCCGGGCGACCTGCCGGCCGCCTACGACCAGGCGGTCAAGGCGGTGCGCGTGGGCCGCCAGCTCCACGGCGACGGGGCGGTGGCGCACTTCGACCAGCTCGGCGTCTTCCGGCTGCTGAGCCTGGTGGGCGACACCGCCGAGCTGCACGCCTTCGTCGGGGAGACCCTCGGCGAACTCGCCGGCGACGGCGACCCGGAGGCCGTCGACCTGCGGCGCACGCTACAGGTGCTGCTGGAGACGAACCTCAACGTGGCCGAGACGGCGCGGCGGCTGCACTTCCACTACAACACCCTGCGCTACCGGATCGGCAAGCTCGAACGGCTCCTCGGCCCGTTCACCGAGGACGCCCACCTCCGCCTCAACCTGACCCTCGCCCTCCACGTGCTGCGCATGCGAGGCATCTAGGGCCTGTCCCGGCGAACACCGTTGATCCCCGCAGACGGGATCATGAAACACACCCTGGTCACAACCGCCGATGTCGCGGTTTGTCAGTTCTCGACGATGTCCAGGAGGAGGCGCGGTTCTAGCGTGCCCGCAACTACATGCTGGAGGGCCGCCATGGCGATCGGATGGAAACTGCACGGTGACGGCCGTGGTCTCGGGCCGGGCGAGGTGGTCGCGCCCGGCGAGCGGCTCTCGTGGGACCGGACCATCGGCATCGGCGCCCAGCACGTCGTGGCGATGTTCGGCGCGACGTTCGTCTTCCCCGTCGTGATGGGGCTGAACCCCAACCTGGCGATCATGATGTCGGGCATCATGACGATCCTGTTCCTGCTGATCGTGAACGGGAAGGTGCCGAGCTACCTGGGCACCAGCGCGTCGTTCGTCGGCGCGGTCGCCTCCATCCGCGGGGCGGGCGGCTCGACCGCCGACGTCACCGGCGCGATCCTGGTCGCCGGTCTCGTGCTCGCCGCGGTCGGCATCCTTATCCACTTCCTGGGCGCCGAGGTCATCCACCGGATCTTCCCGCCGGTCGTCACCGGCGCGGTCGTCATGCTGATCGGCTTCAACCTCGCGCCGGTCGTCGCGAACGTGTACTGGCCGCAGGACCAGTGGGTCGCGCTCGCCACGCTCGCGTTCGTGGTGTTCTGCGCGGTGGTGCTGCGCGGCTTCTGGTCCCGCATCGCCATCCTGCTCGGCCTGATCTTCGGGTACGCGCTGTCGTGGGTCCTCGACCGGATCGCCGGCCAGATCACCGCGGTGGACGGCGCCGGGAAGATGGGCACTCATTACAGGGTGAACTTCGACGGCGTACGGGCGGCCGACTGGTTCGGCCTCCCGCACCTGCACGGGCCCGGCTTCAAGACCTCGGCCATCCTGGTCGCGCTGCCCGCGGTCATCGCACTGATCGCCGAGAACACCGGGCACGTCAAGGCGGTCGCCGCGATGACCGAGACCAACCTGGACCCCTACCTCGGCCGCGCGCTGGCCGCCGACGGCGTGGGCACCTTCCTGGCGAGCGCGGTCGGCGGTTCGCCGACGACCACGTACGCGGAGAACATCGGCGTCATGGCCGCCACGCGGATCTACTCGACCGCCGCCTACTACGTGGCCGCGATCGTGGCCATCCTGTTCGGCCTGTGCCCGAAGTTCGGCGCGCTCGTGGCGGCGACCCCGGGCGGCGTCCTCGGCGGCATCACCGTCGTGCTGTACGGCATGATCGGCCTGCTCGGCGCCAAAATCTGGATCGAGAACCGGGTGGACTTCGGCGATCCGGTCAACCTCGTCCCCGTCGCGGCGGGCATCATTCTCGCCGTGGGCGACGTCACGCTCAAGATCACCAAAGACTTCCCGCTCCAGGGCATCGCGCTCGGCACGATCGCGGTCCTGGCCGGCTATCACCTCCTGTCCGCCGCGCAGCGGACACCGCGCGACACGGGCGGCGGCATCATCGCGCCGGGCGAACGCGACAACGTCACGGACACGCCCGCCCGGCCGGCCACGGAGGGGGCGGAGTGAACCCGTCGTGAAGCCGCCCCCGTTCGACCACCATGCTCCGGAGACGCTGGAGGAGGCCCTGGACGTCCTCGCCCGTGCGGGGGAGGACGCGAAGGTCCTGGCCGGCGGGCAGAGTCTGATCCCGCTGCTCAACATGCGGCTGGCCGCCCCGGCCCACCTCGTCGACATCAACCGGGTTACCGCGCTGGACACCCTGGAGGCCACCGCGGCGGGCGTGCGCGTCGGGGCGCTCGCCCGGCACGCGCGCGTCGAACGGTCGGAGGAGGCGGCCGGCGTGCTCCCGCTGCTGCGCGCGGCG
>NZ_JBHLZP010000652.1:0-4000 GCF_042429965.1 Actinoallomurus acaciae | reverse complement strand
CCATTCGCAGCGCGGACGACCACGCCGGCCCCTCGGCGGCGGCCGCCAGGGCGTCCCCGCCCGTACGGGCCTGGCCGAGGCTCACGCCGGCTCGCCGTCGATGCCCGTCAGGGCGTCCTGGAGGCGGCGGTGGACGTCCTGGAAGATCGCCGGGTGCTCGGCCGGAGGCGTCGCCTCCAGCTCGCCGAGGCGGGCCATCGCGGCGTCGACCCGCTCGTCCCCGGTGGTCTCGCCCTCGGTGCCGTTCACGTTATCGGTCCCCCAATCAGCGCCGCGTTCGCGGCAAGCCGGTCGACCCCGGCTCAAGAAGAACGCTACCGTCCGTGGGTGACAACGGTGTCGAGGACGACTACTGGGGGAACGGACCTGACAATGGCCACGCTGGAGGAAGCGCGTGCGGCGCTCGAACGCATCGCCACCCGGCTCACGGATGTGAATCCCGATGAGCTCGCCAAGCACGTCGTCGAACGCACCGTCAGCTGCCATGTGCCCGATCTGAATCTCGTGTTCATCACCCGCATCCACGCCGGCGGGCTGGACTCCTTCGAGGTCGCCGAGAGCCCGAACGGCGCTCAGGTCCGGCTCACGGTGAACAGCGACGACCTGGTGGCACTCGCCGACGACGAACTCGGCGTCGGCAAGGCGTGGGCCACCGGGCGGCTCAAGGTCGAGGCCAGTCTCGGCGACCTGCTGCGCCTGCGCAAGATCCTTTAGAAGAGCCTTTCGAGCGCCCGTTCGCCGCGTTCGAGGTCCCCGGAGTCCCAGACCGCGGCGCACAGGGCGCGCAGCCCGTCCATCGGGTCGCCGTCGCCGGACGGCTCCAATTCACCGGAGACGGTCCAGCCGCCGCACACGTACGCCGCCCCCTCGCGCCGTACGCCGTTGTGCGGGACGAGGAGGCCGTTCAGGTCCGCGGAGACGTACGTGGGACGGTGCCGGGGCGGGGCCGCGAGGAGCGTCCGGGGGTCGGTGACCCCGGTGAGCACCAGGAGGCTGTCGGCGCCGCCGTTGTACGCGCCCTCGATGTCGGTGTCGAGCCGGTCGCCGACGATCAGGGGCCGCTCGGCGCCGGTGCGCAGGATGGTCTCGCGGTGCAGCGGCCGTTCGGGCTTGCCGGTGACGATCGGGTCGACGCCGGTGGCGGTCCGGATCACCTGGACGAGAGAACCGTTGCCGGGCCGGAGCCGCCCGCCCTTGCCGGGGATGGTCGTGTCGCCGTTGGACGCCACGAAGATCGCTCCGTCCGCCACCGCCTGAGCGCCCTCGGCCAGCAGGTCATAGCTCAGGCCGGGTGAGTACCCCTGCGCGACCGCCGCCGGTTCCTCGGCCGCCACGGACACGGGCCGTAGCCCCGCCTCCCGCAGCGCCTGGCGCAGCCCCATGCCGCCGACGACCAGGACCTTCGCCCCGGCGGGCAGCCGTTCGGACAGGAGCCGCGCGGCGGCCTGAGCGGAGGTCACGACGTCCTCCGCCGCCGCGGGCACGCCGACGTCGCCGAGCAGCGCGGCCGTGGCGCTGGGCGTACGAGAGGCGTTGTTCGTCGCGAACGCGAGCCGCATGCCGCTGGCCCGCGCCTTCGCGAGCGCCTCCGCCGCCCCCGGTACGGGGTCGTGGCCGATGTAGACGACACCGTCGAGGTCGAGCACGCCGACGTCGTACGCCTCGGCCGGCGGCCGGTCGATCCCCCGCATGGTCATCCTTCCTGTACGTTCCACGCGCGACGTTCCCCGGGGAGTGCCGTTCCACCCGCCCGGGAGGCTCTGGAGGTCCGATCACGCATACCGGTCATCTTTCCGGATGGGCGTACGCCGCCGCGCACGGGCCGCTGCAGACGCGCCTCGCCCATCACCCGGCACGGTCCGTGGCCGCCGGTCGCGCGCGCCCCATCGTGCCGTGGCGGTCAAGGTCTCGCGAGCATCGGTGACCGGTGCGGCTCGATGGGTCGTGACTGCGGCATCGGACGGGGTCGTGCTGGCCTGGAGCGGGACGGTTTGTGCGGCGAGGAGCCGAGGCTGATCGGGGTGAGTCTTCGGTCGAGCCGATGCCCGCGCGGTCTCGCCGTTCCGCATCGGGCATGCCGTCGGTCTCCTTCGTCCGGTGCCGCCCCGTCCTCTCCGGTCATCCCTTGCGGGCTCGGGCGTGGCGCAGGGCGGTGGCGTAGTGCTTGTTGTCCGGGCACATGGCGCAGGCCAGGGCGAGGTGCTCGACGGCCTCGGCGAGCCGGCCGGTGCGGGTGAGCGCCAGGCCGAGGCCGAACAGGGCGTAGTCCTCGGCCGGGTCCGCTTCGACGATCAAGCGGAAGTTCTCCGCGGCCTCGGCGTACCGCTTCGCGCCGTACTGGGCACGGGCGAGCGCCTCACGGACGCTCCGAGACGACGGCTCGGCCGCCGCCGCGTGCTCGAGCACCTGGATCGCCGCTGCCGGGCTGCCGCTTTCCAGAAGGTTCAACCCACGCTGATACCAGTCATAGACCTCACCTCCCGGCGTACCGGGGGAATCCTGACCGTGGCCCGAACCTTGAACCATTTGTGGCCTCCGTTCGCCGACTCCATTTGAGCCCTAACAAGACCGCGGTATCTAACATGCCCGACGTGACCACTCAGCCCGGCCTCAGCCTCGAACCGTTCCGCGCCGTACGCTACGCCTCTTCCAAGGTGAGCTCACTGGCCGCGGTGACGTCACCGCCGTACGACCTCATCGACGAAGAGGCCCTGAAGCGGTTCATGGCGGACGAGCCGCACAACATCGTCCGATTGATCCTCCCCCAGCAGGACTACGGGGACGCCGCTGAGACGCTGCGGACGTGGCTGGCGGACGGGGTGCTGACGGTCGATGCGGAGCCGGCGCTGTACGCGTATGAGGAGGCCGGAGAGGGCGTCCTGCAGCGGGGACTGATCGGGGCCTTGGGGGTGCACGGCCCGGAGTCGCGGGTGATCCTGCCGCACGAGGACGTCTACCCGGGACCGATCCGGGACCGGCTCGCCCTGATGACCGCCACCCGGGCGAACCTCGAACCCATCTTCCTCCTCTATGACGGAGAGGGAGCGTCGGCCACCAGCCGCCTGGTCGATGAGGTGGCCGCGTCTCCCCCGCTGCTGGAGACGAGCACGGGCGACGACGTACGGCACCGGCTGTGGGCGATCACCGACCCCGCCGTCCACGCGTCGATCGCCGCCGACCTGCGGGACCGCCGGGCACTGATCGCCGACGGCCATCACCGGTATGCGACGTACCAGGCGCTGAAAGAGGCGCACGAGGGGCCGGGGCCGTGGGACCAGGGCCTGGCGCTGCTGGTGGACTCGAGTGCCTACCCTCCTCACCTGGGCGCGATCCACCGGGTGCTCCCGAACCTGGCCGTGTCCGACGCCGTACGGCTGGCGAAGGCCGCCTTCCGCGCGGAACAGGTCGGCCCCGACCTGCCGACGGCGCTCGACCACCTCGCCGCACAGGACGGCACGGCGTTCCTCCTCGGCGGGGAAGATGAGGACCTCTTCCTGCTCACCGATCCGGACCAGGCACAGGTCACAAGATCGATGCCGGAGGGGTCCTCCTCCCGCTGGCGCGGCCTGGACACGGCCGTACTCCACCGATTGCTGATCGCCGAGCTGTGGCACGTCCCCGACGACGAGTCGAACGTCCGCATCATCCACCACGACGCCGAACGCGCCCTCCGAAAGGCCCGCCGCACGAACGGCACGGCAGTGATCCTCAACCCGCTGGAGGTGGCGGACGTACTGGCGGTCGCGGCCGGCGGCGAGAAGGTCCCGCGCAAGTCGACGTCGTTCGGCCCGAAACCCCGCACCGGCCTGGTGCTACGAACGTTCGACACCGACCAGCGATGACGCTTTGAGGCAACCAGCCGTGGCGCGCCCCCCTGAGGCATGCCGGTGACGCACCGGCGCCGATAACGCGCCGTGGACGTGACGCGCCGTGGGCGTAGCGCGCCGTGGGCGTAGCGCGCCGTGGGCGTAGCGCGCCGTGGGCGTAGCGCGCCGTGGGC
>NZ_JBHLZP010000651.1:0-4004 GCF_042429965.1 Actinoallomurus acaciae | reverse complement strand
GGCGACCGGATGCCGCGCCGAAGGCCGCCGAGGTGAACGTTCTCGGCGGCCGGTCCGCCCAGGTGCCCGTCGCGCGGTCGCGCCCCGAGAGCCCGGCCCGGCCCGGCGACCAGGCGGCGCTGGCGTACTACGAGCAGAAGGACCCGGCCCGCGCCGCGCACGTCATCGAGGTGATCTGGACCGGCCCCATGCTGCGCGTCTACACGGACCTGCCCGCCTCCGACGCGAACTCCCGTACGGCCATCGCCCTCTGCGAGATCGCCGCGGCGTACGCCGAGGGCCACGACCATCTCCCGGCGGTGTTCGTGCACGCCGACCGGGCGGCCGGATACCCCGTCCTGGCCAACAAGATGGACGATCGGGACGACTGCCGCCTCGGCCGCGTGCCCTGAGGAGGCGTCGTCCGGCGAATCGCCGCCGGCCCGGTCGACGCCGGGCCGGAAGCGTCCTCGCGCGGCCTTACTCGGCCGGGGCGAGGGTCAAGGAGACGCTGTTGATGCAGTACCTCTGGTCCGTGGGCGTGGGGTAGCCCTCGCCCTCGAACACGTGGCCGAGGTGCGAGTCGCAGTTCGCGCAGCGCACCTCCGTGCGGATCATGCCGAGGCTCCGGTCCTCGATGAGCGTGACCGCGTCGGACTCGGTCGGCTGGTAGAAGCTCGGCCAGCCGCAGTGGGAGTCGAACTTGGTCTCCGAGCGGAACACCTCGGCGCCGCAGGCCCGGCAGTGGTAGACGCCCACCGTCTTGGTGGAGACGTACTCACCGGTCCACGGGGCCTCGGTGCCGGCCTCGCGGAGGACGTGGAACTCCTCGGGCGAAAGCTGGACCTTCCATTCCTCGTCGCTCTTGCGTATCGCTGTCACACCGTGAACAACGATCGTCGGCAAGGCGTCATTCCACGGCGGGGCCTGCTCGAATGTCGGTGCCGGCGGGTAACGTGCGCGTATGGCGTCACCATTCGTTGAGGTGCAGGTCGGCGACCGCGTCGTCAAGGTCACCAACCCGGACAAGGTGTACTTCCCGGCCCGGGGAGAGACCAAGCTCGACCTGGTCAACTATTACCTGTCCGTGGGCGAGGGCATCCTCCGGGCGCTGCGGGAGCGGCCGACCACCCTGGAGCGCTGGCCCGGCGGGGTCTTCGAGGGCGCCAAGCTGTCCACCCGGGCGGACAACCGGGGCGACGCCTTCTACCAGAAGCGCATACCCAAGAACGTCCCGGAGTGGATCGAGACCGCGCGGATCGCCTTCCCCAGCGGGCGGTACGCCGACGAGCTGAGCCCGGCGCACCTCGCGGACGTCGCCTGGGCGGCCAACCTCGGCACCGTGACCTTCCACCCCTGGCCCGTACGCCGCGCCGACGTCGACCACCCCGACGAGCTGCGCATCGACCTGGACCCGCAGCCCGGCACCGACTTCGACGACGCGAGGAAGATCGCCCTCGGCCCGGTGCGCGAGATGCTCGCCGAGCTCGGCTACACCGGCTACCCCAAGACCTCCGGCAGCCGCGGCGTCCACATCTATGTGCGCGTCGAGCCGCGCTGGACCTTCACCGAGGTACGCCGCTGCGCACTGGCGTTCGCCCGCGAGGTGGAGCGGCGGATGCCCGACCTCGTCACCACCAACTGGTGGAAGGAAGAGCGCGGCGAGAAGGTCTTCATCGACTTCAACCAGAACGCCCGCGACCGGACGATCGCCTCGGCCTACAGCGTCCGCCCGAAGCCGCACGCCCCGGTCTCCGCGCCGGTGACGTGGGGCGAATTGCCCGACGTGGACACCGACGACTTCACCATCGCGACCATGCCGGAGCGCTTCGCCAGGGTCGGCGACCCGCACGCCGCCATCGACGACGCCGCGTTCTCCCTCGATCCCCTGCTGGAGTGGGCCGACCGCGACGAGCGCGACCGGGGCCTCGGCGACATGCCCTACCCGCCGAACTACCCGAAGATGGAGGGCGAGCCCAAGCGCGTCCAGCCCAGCAAGGCCCGCAAGCCATAGCCCGCCCGGTTCAGCCGCGGGCCTCGCGGAAGCGCTTGACCACTTCGCTCGCGCTCACGGCGAGCACACCGAGGGCCACGACGTTGTAGAAGGCGTCCGGGGTCTTCCAGTCCGGCCCGTTGAAGTCCGCCAGGACGTGCGGGTCGAAGAGCAGGTGGCGGTACAGGACGTAGGCCAGAGGCAGCGCGAACACCGCCTCGGCGAGGGCGTTACCGGCGGCGAGGGGGATGGTCCAGTCGCGCACGGCGACCTGGATGAGGCTGAAGACCACGAGGCCCGCCAGACCGATGAGGATCGGCCAGATCCAGCCCGACCACAGATTCGGGTCGATCACCTGCGCCCGGTGGCCGTCGAGGTGGTAGGGCCTGGCGACGTGCTGCCAGATGATCAGCACGAGCAGCAGTGTGTGCCACACCGCCGAGGCGACGGCGGCGAAACCACGCCTCTCCTTCTGGACGGGCTCCGGCAGGTCGTCAGGAGTCCAGACGTCGGTGTTCGCCGTCGCGTCGCGGCGGCGCTGAGACCGCTCGACCAGGGCGAACACCACGGTGACCCAGGCGATCATCTGCGGCCCGACGGTCAGCACCATCGTGACGGCGCTGCCGAGCGCCGGGCCGATGCCCTTGCCACCCGCGACATCGAGCAGCAGGAGCGCCACGGCGACCAGCGGAAGCACGGTGGACAACAACCCCACCAGCAGGCGTTTGTAGGCGGGGAAGAGGTCGGGCCCGATCAGCGCCGTCGGCCGGTCGGCGTACCGGGCCGCGAGCCGGGCGGGGGCGCCCATCTCGGTGAGCACCTCGCGTTCGGCCGCGTCCGGGTCGGCCGCACCGCGCGCCTCGACGGTGTCGGCGATCGTCGTGCGTAGCTCATCGGCGATGTCGTCGCGCTGGCCGGCCGGGATCAACCGGACGACCTCATCCACGTAGCGCTCGGTCAGTGAGCTGGCGGTCATCAACTCTCCTTGGTCAATTCTGCGATCGAGGCGACCAGGCTCTGCCACTCGTGGATCAGGCCGGTGCGCACCTGGGAGCCCTCGGGGCTGACCCGGTAGAACTTGCGTGGCCGCGACTCGTCGGTGTTCCACTCACTGGTGAGAAGGCCCTGTTTGTCCAGCCGGCGCAGCAACGGATAGAGGGTGTTGCCGTCGACGGGGATTCCGGCGTCGTTGAGCGTCTCCAACAGCGCGTAGCCGTACTGCGGCTCCTCCAGCAGCGCCAGGCAGGCCAGCACGACCGTGCCGCGGCGCAGCTCCTGCGCCTGGCCAAGGGTCAGCTCCTCCAACGTCATGCACCACACCTTAGTGTGCGGCACACACCATTGTCCAGCGCGAGTGTTCGCTCGCGGAGACGCGCCGGGCCGCCCGAAGGCCGGTGACCGGCGCGGGAACGTGAAAGACCCCGGGCGCCGAAGCGCTCGGGGCCTTCCCGGGCCAGGGACCGCCCGCCGTTAGGGGATGACCTGCACCGTGTCGCCGACGGGGCGTTCGCCGGTCGCGTCGGACGTCTTGTTGACCACGTTGCCGTCGACCGCCATCGCCGTCGAGCCTCCGCCGTCGAGGTTCAGGGCGTTGATCGCGCCGAGTCCGCGCATCAGCCGGGCGGCCTCTTCGAGGGTCGCGCCTTCGCTGACGCCCGGCTGGCGGCCATCGACGGTGACGAGGATGAGCCGTCCCCGGGCGTCCGTGCCCGCGAGGGTCCGGGGCTGGCGCTGTTCGGCCCAGGCGTAGCCGAAGGAGAGGTCCGCCGGGTCGATGACCCCTTCCGTGGCCGCGTCGATGGCCACCTTGCCGTCACGCAGCAGAATCGGCCCGGCGCTCACGATGCCGGTCCCGCCGGTCAGCGGGACCGTCCGGCCCGCGGAGTCGCGGACCCGCTCGTCGATGGTCAGCCGCCGTCCCACGACGGCGTGGGCCCCCAGCCACGTCGCGGCCGTCCCGATGCCCTGGAGGACCCTGCCACCGGCCGGGACCGGGCCGCCGAAGGTGCCCGCGCCGACCACCCGGCCGTGG
>NZ_JBHLZP010000650.1:0-4009 GCF_042429965.1 Actinoallomurus acaciae | reverse complement strand
CAGCCCGAGCCCGGCCGCGCCGAGGACGCAGACTCCGGCGAACACCGCGCCGCGGACCTTGGAGTCGCCGTAGAGCCGGCGTTCGAGCGCCGCCGCCGCCCGCCCGAAGGCGGCCACCGGATGGCCGCGCCGCGGGTCACCGGTCAGCGCGTCCACCGCGGCCCCGGCGAACAGACCCCGTGCGATCGTCATGCGACGACCTTAGGCGGTCCCGTCGCCGAGGAGCTCGTGCAGCCTCCCCATCGCACGGGCGCCGGCGACGACGTCCGCGTAGTCGCGGCTGTGCCGGATCAGGCCATCGCGCACGGTCATGACCACGATGTATCTGCTCGACAGCGGTTCGCCCGACTCCCGCAGCCGCCGATGGAGGGTGAATTCGACGACGACGACCTCGGGATTCGTGGTCTCGTGCACCGACACCTGGTCGACGCCCTCGATCCGCCACACCTTCTCGGCGGTCTTGAAGCGGGCGCGGAAGACCTCCCGCCCTTGCGACGTGCGCGGGACCCCGGGCGGTGCGAACGGAATCTCGATCACGGCGTCCTCCGCGTAGAGGTCCGCCAGCTCGTCGTAGGCGCCGCGTGAGCTCACCTCGAGAAAGCGGCGCGCGACCTCTGGTGCGGACCGCTCGGCGGTGGAGTCCTGCATCGACACGACGGTCTCCCTCCCTTGGATCACCAGAAACGGAACGGTCGCCCCGCTTCGATGCGGGACGATACGGAACGATCGCCCCGGTTGTCAACGGCGCGCGATAGGCTGAGCGGGTGACGGCCAAGGACGGAGCCGCCCGGCCGCCCGGCGGGGCCAGGGGCGGCGCGCCGATGCGAGCGGACGCCCGGCGCAACCGCGAGCGCGTGCTCCGGGCGGCCGAGGACGTGTTCGCCGAGCAGGGGATCGCCGTACCGCTCGATGAGATCGCCCGCCGCGCCGGCGTCGGAGCCGGCACCGTCTACCGGCACTTCCCGACCAAGGAGGCGCTGTTCGAGGCCGTGATCGCCGGTCGCGTCGAGGTCCTGATGGCCGACGCCGACCGCCTGCTCGCCGGCGACGATCCGGGCGAGGCGTTCTTCCACTTCTTCGCGCACAAGGTCAAGCAGGCCTCGCTCAACAAGGCCCTGTCCGACGCGCTGGAGGCCTCACGGGGATTCCGCTACGGCACCCGGCGGACGCACGACTCGTTCTGGCGGCTCGTCGACGAACTGCTGGCCGGCGCGCAGCGGGCCGGCGCGGTCCGCGCGGACCTGGACCGCGACGACGTCAGGGCGCTTATGGTCGGCTGCATCCGGGCCGTCGACCAGGTCACCGATCCGGAGAAGGCCGACCACCTCATCGAGGTCATGGCCGACGGAATGCGCGAAAAGCAACCCCGATCCAGGGGAAGCTCGTAATTTAGCGACAGTCAAGCCTTTAAGTTAGGAAATTATCGACTTACCGTCACATCGAATACCCGCCAGAAAGGGGTTCGATGTGGCCTGGATGAAGCGAGGCGGCCTGCTGGCCGCGGTGAGCGCCGGCATGATCATGCTCGGTGCCACGGCCGCGGACGCGGCGACCGGAACGGTCAACACGAGTGGCACGGCTCTTTCCGTACGCTCCGGCGCGGGCACGAGCTACCCGACGGTCGGCAGCGTGGCGGACGGGAACTCCGTCACGATCAGCTGTCAGACGCGCGGCACGACGATCACCGGCACGTACGGCACCAGCAGCGTCTGGGACAAGATCACGAGCCCGGCGGGCTACGTCTCCGACGCCTACGTCTACACCGGGTCGGACGGGACCGTCGCCCCGCCGTGCGTCACGACGCTGACCGACGACTACCCGTACAAGTCCGACTCCTCCAGCGAGGCGGACCCCTGGAACTTCTACAAGCGGGAGTGCGTGTCGTTCGCGGCCTGGCGGATCCGCCAGCGGCTGGGCGTCGACTTCACCAACTCCTACCTGGGCGTGCACTGGGGCAACGCGATCAACTGGGACAACGCCGCGGCCTCCGCCGGGGTCAAGGTCGACCACACCGCCAAGGTCGGCGCCATCGCCCAGTGGAACACCGGCACGTACGGGCACGTCGCCTACGTCGCACGGGTGAACGGCGACGGCACGATCCTGCTGGAGGAGTACAACTACCTGAGCGCGCACAACTACGACACCCGTACGGTCACCGCGAGCAGCGTCGGGAACTACCTGCACTTCTGACCCGGACCGCCGACCGGAGGAGGATCATGGATGCCGGTCGAGGGAAGGATCAGGCTGATGCAACTCACGGCGGAGCCCTGCTCGCCGGTCCGGGTCGAGCACGCCGAAGGGCCGTTCTGGCACGGCGACCGGTTCGGCTGGGTGGACATCATGGCCGGGCGGCTGTGGCTGGCGGGCTTCGACGGGACGACCCTGACCGAGCCGTACTCCCATGACGTGGGGCGGCCGCTCGGCGCGGCGGTTCCGGATGCGACGGGCGGCTGGGTGCTCGCCGCGGGCACGGCCTTCCTCCGGCTCGACGAGGACGGCCTGGTGACGCCGCTGACCGAGGACCTGGCCGACCCGTCGCCGCTGCGGATGAACGACGGCAAGTGCGACCCGGCCGGGCGGCTGTGGGCCGGCACGATGGACTACGACGAGTCGAGCCCGATCGCCTCGCTGTACGTCTTCGACGGGCGTCCCCGCACGGTGCTGGACGGCGTGACGATCTCCAACGGGCTGGGCTGGAGCCCGGACCACCGCCTCATGTACTACATCGACACCCCGACCGGGCGCGTCGACGTGTTCGACTACGACGAGGACTCCGGCGCGATCTCCGGACGCCGGCCGTTCGCGGCGGTCGAGGGCGGCCACCCCGACGGCATGACCGTCGACGACGAGGGCTGTCTCTGGGTGGCGCTGTGGGGCGGCGGCGCGGTGCACCGCTACGACCCGTCGGGCCGGCTCGCGGGTGTCGTACGGCTGCCGGTGACGAACGTGTCGAGCTGCTGCTTCGGCGGTCCCGGCGGCGTGACGCTGTTCGTGACGACCTCCCGGCAGGGGCTGTCGGCGCAGCGGCGCGAGGCCGAGCCGGACGCGGGCCGGATCTTCCGCGTCACCCCGGGCGTCGGCGGCCCGCCCGCCACCCCCTTCGGCTGACCTCCGACTGGCCGGAACCTGCCGATCGGGCGATTTCTCGCCGGGACGGCGCGGAATGCGTCATGATCGGTCCGTGGACGAATGGTCACTTAGCGGATACACCTCCCTCCGCGAGCTGGGACGGGGAGGTTTCGGCCGCGTCGTGCTCGCCCGGCACGACGAGTCGGGCACCTACGTCGCCATCAAGTACCTGAACGTGCTGGATGAGAGGTTTCGCAGGGAGTTCCGCGCCGAGGCCGGGATCCTGCGCGGGCTGCGGGACCCGTACGTGGTGCGCCTGTTCGACTACGTCGAGACGCCGCAGGGGGCGGCGATCGTCATGGAGGCGATCGACGGGGTGTCGCTCCGCGCCCTGCTCCACGAGCGGGGCAGCCTCGAACCGGAGGCCGCGCTCGCGGTGCTGAAGGGGTCGCTGCTCGGCCTCGGCGCCGCGCACCGCGTGGGCGTCGTCCACCGCGACTACAAGCCCGCCAACGTCATGGTCGGCGGCGACGGGCAGAGCAAGCTGATCGACTTCGGCATCGCCCTGCGCTCCGGCGACTCGGGGCAGATCGTCGGCACCCCGCCGTACATGGCGCCGGAGCAGTGGGCCGGTGCGCCGGCCTCGCCCTCCACCGACGTGTACGCCGCGACCTGCGTGTTCTTCGAGTGCGTGACCGGCCGCACCCCGTACCGCGCGGACACGCTGGCCGCGTACCGCGCGCAGCACACGACCGGCCCCATCCCTGTGGACCAGGTGCCGGAGCCGGTACGCGCGCTGGTCGAACGCGGCCTGGCCAAGCATCCGCAGGGCCGGCCGCCCGGCGCGGCGGAGTTCGCCGCCGAGCTGGAGGAGGCGGCCACCGCCGCGTACGGGCCGGAGTGGGAGTCCAACGGCTGGCGGCGGCTGGCCGAGGCGGCG
>NZ_JBHLZP010000649.1:0-4532 GCF_042429965.1 Actinoallomurus acaciae | reverse complement strand
CGGCCTCGAACATGTTCACGTACTCACCGGTCGCCGCGTTCAGACCCCGACCAGGCTCCAGCGAACGAACCCGCTCCGCGACAACACCGCCCTCAAGACCGGCGTTGACCGCGATCTGCTTGAGCGGCTCCTCCAACGCACGCTTGACGATCGAGGCACCAGTAGCCTCGTCACCCTCAAGCTCGATCTTGTCGAACGCACCCGCACCCGCCTGCAGCAGCGCCACGCCACCACCAGGCACGATGCCCTCCTCCACCGCGGCCTTGGCGTTACGAACCGCGTCCTCGATCCGGTGCTTACGCTCCTTCAGCTCGACCTCGGTCGCCGCACCCGCCTTGATCACCGCCACACCACCAGCGAGCTTGGCCAGCCGCTCCTGCAGCTTCTCCCGGTCATAGTCCGAGTCACTGTTCTCGATCTCGACCCGGATCTCATTCACCCGGCCCGCGATGTCATCGGTGTTACCCGCACCATCGACGATCGTCGTCTCGTCCTTGGTCACCACGACACGCTGCCTGGCCGAGCATGTCGAGGGTGGTGTTCTCCAGCTTCAGACCGATGTCCTCCGACACCACCTGACCACCGGTCAGAATCGCGATGTCCTGCAACATCGCCTTACGACGATCGCCGAAACCCGGAGCCTTGACGGCCACGGATCTGAACACGCCGTGGATCTTGTTGAGCAGGAGTGTGGCGAGCGCCTCGGTCTCGACGTCCTCGGCGATGACGAGCAGGGGCCGCGAGGTGCTCTTGACGGCCTCCAGCACCGGGAGCAGGTCGCGGTTCGCCGAGATCCTGGCGGCGACGAGCAGCACGTACGGGTCGTCGAGAACCGCCTCGAGGCGGTCGGCGTCGGTGACGAACTGCGGGGCGAGGTAGCCCTTGTCGAAGCGCATGCCCTCGGTCAACTCGAGCTCCAGACCAAAGGTCTGGCTCTCCTCGACCGTGATCACACCCTCCTTACCGACCTTGTCCATCGCCTCGGCGATCATCTCACCGATCGACACATCACCAGCAGAAATCGAAGCCGTCGAAGCAATCTGCTCCTTCGTCTCCACATCCTTGGCGATCTTGGAAAGCTCCTCACTCACCCGCTCGACCGCCGACTCGATGCCCCGCTTCAACGACATCGGATTCGCACCAGCGGCGACGTTACGCAGACCCTCACGCACCAGCGCCTGCGCCAGCACGGTCGCCGTGGTGGTGCCATCACCCGCGACATCGTCGGTCTTCTTCGCGACCTCCTTGACGAGCTCCGCGCCGATCTTCTCCCACGGATCCTCGAGCTCGATCTCCTTCGCGATCGACACACCATCGTTGGTGATCGTGGGAGCACCCCACTTCTTCTCCAACACGACGTTGCGGCCCTTGGGACCAAGCGTCACCTTGACGGCATCGGCGAGCTGGTTCATACCGCGCTCGAGGCCGCGCCGCGCGTCCTCATCGAACGCGATCATCTTCGGGGACATGGCTGCTCCTTTTCTCTTCGGCGAAGGCGGACCGGTACGGCGCCCGCGACGGACGGCCCGCGAACAGGCCCCGCCGTCCCGGCCCGCCGGCACACGCCGCGCACTCTACCCACAACTTGCGCGCCACGCATATAGTGCGCGCTGAGCAGTTAGTGCGCAACGCGCAAGCGATGGCTAGGATGTGACCCATGGAAGACGCAGTGGACATGCGGGCCCGCAACCGGCAGGCCACCCGGGAGGCGATCAGCACCGCCGCCCTGCGCCTGGCGCTGGAGCGGGGACCCGAGGGGCTGGCCCTCGTACGGGTGCGCGACATCGCCGAGGCCGCCGGGGTGTCACCCCGCACCTACAACAACTACTTCTCCAGCCGGGAGGAGGCGATCTGCGCCTTCCAGTCCGACCAGGCGCGCCGGCTCGGGAAGGCCCTGCTGGCGCGGCCGGCCGACGAGCCGCTCGGCCAGGCCGTCACCGCGGCGGTGACCGAGTACTACGGAACCGCCGAGCCCGACCGGGCCGGCCTGCGCATGATCATGTGCACGCCGGCGCTGGAGGGCGAGGCGCTGAAGGCGTTCACCACGGCGGAGGGTCCGCTGGCCGAGGCGATCGCCGAGCGCACCGGCGGCGACGAACTGTTCGCCCGGGTCATGGCCGCGGCGGTCGCCGGCGCGATCCGGGTGGCCGGCCGCCACTGGATCGAACGCGACGACTCCGAGCCGTTCGCCTCCATCCTGCGCCGGGCCCTCGCCCACGTCGCGACCGCCGACCGGCCCGCGAGCCCGGGGCTCGGCTGAAACGCGCGGTGCCGCGCCCGATCGGCGAGACTGATCACTCTCCGTAGCGGGTACAACCTGATCCGCGTCATAAGGGACGCATCGGGGAAACGGGGGAACGATGGCAGGTCCGGCCGACGCCGACGGGCTGTACTTCATCGGCAACGCCACGATGGTGATCCGCTATGGCGGGTTCACCCTGCTGACCGACCCGAACTTCCTGCGGCGGGGCCAGCGCGCGTACCTCGGCTACGGGCTGAACTCACGCCGCCTGCGCGACCCGGCGATCTCGATCGACGAGTTGCCCCCGCTGGACGCCGTCGTCCTGTCCCACCTGCACGGCGACCACTGGGACCGGGTCACCACCCGCCATCTCGACCGCCACCTGCCCATCGTCACCACGCCGCACGCGTCGCGCGGGCTGGCGCGGCGCGGCTTCGGCCGTACCCGTCCCCTGCGGGTGTGGCAGGAGCACGAGTTCATCAGGCAGGGGCGCAGCGTACGGATCACCGCGATGCCCGGACGGCACGGCTTCGGGCTCGCGGGCCGCCTGCTGCCGCCGGTGATGGGCTCGATGCTGGAGTTCGGCCCGGCGGGCGGCGGCACGGAACTGCGGATGTACATCAGCGGCGACACGCTGATGTACGACGAGCTGAAGGAGATCCCCCGCCGCTACCCCGACATCGACCTGGGCGTCGTGCACCTGGGCGGCGCACGGCTGCTCGGCCTGTCCATGGTCACGATGGACGCCCGGCAGGGCGCCGACTGGACGGAGCTCATCCGCTGCCGGCGCGTGGTGCCGGTGCACTACGACGACTACACCGTCTTCACCTCAGGCCTGCCGGACTACGAGGCGGAGGCCCGCGACCGCGGCTTCACCGACAGGCTCCGCACGATCGGACGCGGCGCGCGCATGTCGTTCGGCGACTTCGCCCGGACCACCACGCAGCGGTAGTCAGCGGGACGCTCCGGCGGGCGGGGTGTCCTCTTCCTCCAGGGCGGCGACGACGGCCGTCGCGACCGCCGAGCCGACGTCATCGAAGGTGGGGATCGCGCGGGCGACCGCGGTGATCTCGAACACCTTGCGGACGATGCCGCTCGGCGACACCGCCACGTACAGCGGACGGCCCGGCGCACGGGCCCGGGTGTACGCGCGCAACAGCGCGTTGACCGCCGAAGAATCGCAGAACGTCGTCCCGGTCAGGTCGGCGATGATCGGTTCGCCGCCGGAGTTGAGCAACGCGAGCAACTGCTCGCGAACCCCGTCGGCGTTTGACGTGTCGATCTGCCGAGGCAGTTCGACGACCGTGTAGCGACTGGTACGCCAGGTTGGCATGGCGGAAACCACGGCCCGTACCATCCAGATCCCCCTTGTGCCATTCCGAATGGTGGGGCGGCCTCACTTTTGGACCGCGACGACCCGTCTCACCAGAGCACCGCGCCGCCCCGTGCGGCACGCGTTCGAACCCGGCGGTGTCTCGCATCCGCGGCGCCGGGCATCCCCCGCCCGGCGACCACCGCTCCCGATGAGACGCTCCCCTTGCCAGGAGGTTATCCCCTTATTCCTCGACAGATACACCGATTTTCCGCTAATACGGCACAGGTCACACAAGACGGGGCACAACCGGCCTCATGCACCTCGGCATGTTCGACAAGCCGGCGGAGTCGGAGGATTCCGGGCGGCGTTCACCCGCAGGTGCATCCCGGAAGCCGAGGTCGGCCACGGAAGAGCAGACGACCACACGCCCGAACGCGGGAACAATCATGGGGCAACGTTTCGTGTAAACGAACCGGTCAGCGGGGTAATCGATGCGACATGCGCATCGTCGCGGGCCGGACCGACAACGTGGTCGTCGTCGGGGCGGGCCTGTCCGGGCTGGCCGCCGCACTGCACCTGTGCGGGCGTGGCCGGTCCGTAACGGTCCTGGAACGCGAGGCCGTGCCCGGCGGCCGTACCGGGCGTCGTGACGTCCGCGGTCATCGGCTCGACACCGGGCCCACCGTGCTCACGATGCCCGGCGTCGTCGAGGAGACGCTCGGCGCCATCGGCGCCTCGCCGGACGAGCGGCTCACGCTGATCCGACTGGACCCGATCTGCCGGGTGTACCTCCCGGACGGCTCGGCACTGGACGTACGAGCCGGTCGGGAGGCCATGCCCGAGGCCATCCGCGCGTTCGCCGGCCCACGCGAGGCGGCCGGGTACGCGCGGCTGCGCGACCGGCTCGCCCGATCGTGCGAGGCCGGGCACGCCCGGTTCCTCCGCGAGCGGCGTGTCCTCCCCGGCCCGGCCCGA
>NZ_JBHLZP010000648.1:0-4022 GCF_042429965.1 Actinoallomurus acaciae | reverse complement strand
CGGAGCCGGTGGCGGCGGCCGGGCGGGTCACGGCCGGTCCGATGAGGGCGCCGCCACCGGCCGCGAGGCCGCGCCGCAGAAAGGTTCGTCGTTCCACGGAGACTCCCGTCGGGGGCGGGAGGGACCGCCGGGGCGGCCCCTCCCGTGGCTCACTTTCCGGACTGGTACAGCTGCCCGACCTCGTCGGCGGACAGGGCGCGGTCGAAAAGGTGCACCTGGTCGATGGCGCCGGGCCAGAAGTCGACCGGGTTGCCGCCGTACCGGCCGCGGCCGATCACCGTGTGGCCCGTCGAGGCGTCACCGAGGCAGGCCGCCGCGGTGCCGGCCTTCTGGCCGTTGACGTAGAGGGTGAGCGTGCCGCTCGCCGCGTCGCGGACGCCGACCAGGTGGTACCACTGCCCGGTCTGCGGCGCGGACGGCGCCAGCGCCCGCACCCCGGCGAAGCTGAAGGCGAACCGGTTGTCCTGCCCGGAGTACTGCAGGTAGAAGGCGCTGTTGGTGTCACCGTCCTGGCTCACCGCCGTGGCGAACGAGCCGAGCCGGTCCAGCTTCACCCAGGCCGACACGCTGTAGTTCCCGGTCGTGTCCAGGATCGCCGCGCCCGTGTCGGCGTACTGGTCCGAGCCGTTGAACTGCAACGCCGACCCCGAGTGCCCGGCCGTCCAGGCAGGGCCGTTCACCAGGGAGGCGTCGTGGTTCCCCGCGGCGTCCTCGGCGACCGTGCCGGAGCCCTCGTCGAGCGGATAGAAGCTCACGCCGTCGAGTCCGGGCGTGCCGGGCGGGTAGGTCGTGCCGTCGCCGTCACCGACCGATCCGGACGCCTTGATCAGCGCGAGGTTCGCGGCCCGCACCTGGTCGGCGCCGGGCTTGAGCACCCGGCGGTCGTAGGTGTAGATGCCGTTCAGCTCGTCCTCGACGTCGGTGATCTGCGTGTAGACCGACGCGGACACGCCGCACCGCCGTTCGACCTTCAGCAGCTGGCCCTGCAGTTCGGTGTAGCGGCGGGTGAGGGTGGCCTGGTCCGGCTCCATCTCGTACGCGAAGCCGTTCGCCGGGTCGAACATGTGGCCGTCGACCTTCAGGCCGAGCCCGCCGTACTCGCCGTCCACGGCCGCACGGGCGCCCTGCTGGACGGGCGTGCCCGGCCCGACGTAGGTGTGGTTGTCGTAGATGTCGCCCTCGCCGTTGTCGGGCAGGGAGTCGCAGCAGTTCACGCCGCTGTCCGCGTTCACGAGCCGGCTGGGGTCCCAGGACTTGATCTCGCTCACGATGCGGCCGGGCTCGTACTCGCCCCAGCCCTCGTTGAACGGGACCCAGGTGACGATCGAGGGGTGGCTGCGGTGCTGGTCGACGAGCGCGTGCAGCTGGCTCTCGAACTGCGTCTTCACCGTGTCGGGCGGAGTGTGCGAGGCGAACGTCGAGGGCATGTCCTGCCAGACGAGCAGGCCGAGCCGGTCCGCCCAGTAGTACCAGCGGTCGGGTTCGACCTTGACGTGCTTGCGGACCATGTTGAAGCCGAGCTTCTTGTGCGCCTCCAGGTCGAAGCGCAGCGCGGCGTCGGTCGGCGCGGTGTAGATGCCGTCCGGCCAGAAGCCCTGGTCCAGGGTGCCGACCTGCATGACGAACCTGCCGTTGAGCAGCATGCGGACCTTGCCGTCCGGGCCCTTGCCGAGACCGATCGAGCGCATGCCGAAGTAGGAGCTCGTCTCGTCCACGGCGCGGTGGCGGTCCAGGATCCGCACCTTCAGCGTGTACAGGTACGGGTCGTCGGGGGTCCACAGGTGGGGGTGGGGGACGGGCAGCCGCAGCTCGGCCCCGGGCCGTCCGGTGACCTGGCCGACCTTCTTCTTACCGGCGTACGCGGTGACCTCGGCGGTCTGCGTCGTGACGCCGGAGGCCCGGACGGTCACCCGCAGCGCCTTCGCCGCGAGGTCGGGCGTCGCGTCGACCCGGTCGACGTGCGCGGACGCGACCGGCTCCAGCCACACGGTCTGCCAGATGCCCGAGGACGGGGTGTAGAAGATGCCGTCACCGGCCTGGCGCTGCTTGCCGACCGGCTGTCCGTCGATGTCGGTGGTGTCGTCGACGCCGACGAGGAGCTCCTGCGGGCCGGTGCCCCTCAGCGCGCCGGTGACGTCGGCGGAGAAGGAGTCGTACCCGCCGGTGTGCGTGGCGACCTTGACGCCGTTGACGTAGACGGCCGTCTGGTAGTCCACGGCCTGGAAGTGCAGCAGCAGCCGGTCGCCGTGCCAGGAGCGCGGCACCGTGAACGTCCGTCGGTACCACATGTGGTCGACGTGCCGCTGGATCCCCGACAGCATCGACTCGACCGGGTACGGCACGAGGACCTTTTCCGGCAGGGTCCGCCCGGTGGGCGGCGTCTGGCCGGCGGCGGACGCCTCGTCGAACTGCCAGGTGCCGTTGAGGTTCTGCCAGCGGGTGCGGGTCAGCTGGGGGCGGGGGTAGTCGGGCAGCGCGTTGGTCGGCGAGACTTCGTGGGTCCAGGGCGTGGTGAGCCCGGTCTGCGCCTTCGGCGCGTCCGCCGCTCCGGCCGGCACGGCGGGTGCGGCGAGGGCGGTGACCAGAGCGAGAGCGAGGACGATGACGGAGGCTGGACCCCGGGGACGGGTCCGCCGGGAGGATCTGCGCGCGTACAACAGGAGGCTCCAATCTGCCGGTGTCAGGCACCGGCGAGAGGCCGTGCGGGGCCAGATGCAGCATGAGCGCGATCGATCGCAAATGCAATATTCAGATCGAGTCGACCAGGCTTCGCGATCGGTATTGACAGAAGACGATCGAAAATGGCTCAATACGGGAGCCTCGTCCTCAGCCTGGAAGGACACTCCGATGACTTCGTCTTCTCACCGCGTCGTCGGCGCGGCCGCGTTCGTCGCCCTCCTCACGCTCGCCGCGGCCGGCTGCGCCAAGTCCGAGGACGACAAGCAGGCCGGCGCCCAGGACACCGCGGGCCAGCAACAGGTGGCCCAGACCCCGGCCGGCAACGCGCCGACCTGCACGATCGACAAGTTCGGCGCCAAGAAGTTCGACCTCAAGAGCGGGGTGGTGGGGTTCTCCCAGTCCGAGAAGGAGGCCAACCCGTTCCGCATCGCCGAGACTCAGTCGATCAAGAGCGAGGCCAAGAGCCTCGGCATCGCGAACCTCAAGACGACGAACGGCCAGTCGCAGTTCAACAAGCAGATCAGCGATGTGCAGCAGCTCATCGCCCAGGGCGCGCAGGCGCTGGTCATCGCCCCGCTCAACTCCGACGGCTGGGAGCCGGTGCTCCAGCAGGCCGCCGCCAGGCACATCCCGATCATCACCGTGGACCGGCAGATCAACGCCACCGCCTGCAAGGACTACGTGACCTTCATCGGGTCGGACTTCTACACGCAGGGCAAACGCGCCGCCGACCAGATGATCAAGGCGGTCGGTGGCAAGGGCAAGGTCGCGATCCTGCTCGGCGCCTCGGGCAACAACGTCACGACCGACCGCACCAACGGTTTCAAGGACGAGCTGAAGCAGAAGGCGCCCGGCATCCAGATCACCTTCCAGCAGACCGGCGACTTCGCCCGCGAGAAGGGCCAGCAGGTCACCGAGCAGCTCATCCAGAGCAACCCGGACGTGAACGGCCTGTACGCCGAGAACGACGAGATGGCCCTCGGCGCGGTCACCGCGCTCAAGGGCGCCGGCAAGAAGGCCGGCCAGATCAAGATCGTGTCGGTGGACGGCACCCGCAACGCGGTGTCGCAGATCCCGGGCGGCTGGATCTCCGCGGTCATCGAGTCCAACCCGAGGTTCGGGCCGCTCGCCTTCCAGACCCTGACCAAGTTCCTGAACGGCGAGGCCATTCCGGAGAAGGTCATCATCTCCGACCGCGAGTACGACGCCTCCAACGCGAAACAGTCCGTGGCGTCCGCCTACTAGGACATGCTTCGAAGCCCCGCCCTCCGGGATGCTGCGCGGTCCGGGATGCTGCGCGGTCCGGGATGCTGCGCGGTCCGGGATGCTGCGCGGTCCGGGAT
>NZ_JBHLZP010000647.1:0-4038 GCF_042429965.1 Actinoallomurus acaciae | reverse complement strand
GGGCGAACTCCCGCAGGGCGAAGGTGCGGTCGCGCGCCTCGGGGGTGCCGGCGAGGATCGCCTCGCGGTGCCGTTCCTCCATGGTGAGCAGGCGTACGGCGGCGGCGACGATGGCGGGCGTCAGCCGCCGGCCGCGGTGACCGTCGTCCTCGATGCCCAGCGCGCGGAGCGCCGACGCCGACCCCGGTGCGATCGGGCTGCCCTCGTGCCCGTACACCCCGGCGCTCTCGGCGACGACACCGGCGGCGTCCGGCCCGGCATCCCGCAGGGCGTGCCGGATCATCACCTCCGCCATCGGCGACCGGCAGATGTTCGCTGTGCAGACCACGACGATCCGGAAATCCTCCGCCATGCCCGGAATATTAGTGGTCCGCCCCCGCAAGTCCTCCGGGGATGACGAAGCGGCGGCCGCCGTCAGAACACTCCGTATGGGTGGAGCACCTCGCCGGGCATCGGTCGAACGACGTCCCAGCAGTCGACGCGGTGGCCGGGTCTCCGTCGGCGAGCAGGTGCCCGGCGCGGGCCCATCGCCGGACGCACCAGACGTGCGGTCCAGCGGATGGCGTACCGGGCCCGGCGGCATGTCCGAGCGCGTCGCCCGCGGTCCGGGCGCCCGCCGAACGCCTCCTGGCCGTACGGCGTCCCATCACGCGTGCGCGAAGGGACGGGACCGCTCAGGGCTGTTCCTCCGGCCCGGGCGCGGGGGCGTCGACGTAGCGCTCCCCGCACCCGGTGCAGCACCACCGGGAGGACTCGACGACGCATCCGGCGAGGACGACCTCGCCGGCGTCGAGGGCCCGCTGAAGCTCCTCGGACGGGCGCACGCGGCCGTACACCAGCCGCGCGACGCGTTGGCCGCAGCGCGGGCACGACGGCAGCCTCGTCTCCTCCGGCACTCCGGCTCTCCTCCGGGTCTACAGCGCGTTCTTGAGGAACTCCACCTGCAGAAGCATGAGGTTCTCCGCGACGACCTCCTGCGGCGTCATGTGGGTGACGCCCGACAGCGGCAGCACGCTGTGCGGCAGGCCCGCGGCGAGCAGGGCCGAGGAGAACCGCAGCGTGTGCGCCACCACCACGTTGTCGTCGGCGAGTCCGTGGATGACCAGCAGCGGGCGCATGGTGCGCGGGCCCTCCTCGCGCGACACCGCCGCGATCAGGCTCGCCCGCTCGTACGGTTCCGGGTCCTCGTTCGGGTCGCCGAGGTAGCGCTCGGTGTAGTGCGTGTCGTACAGGGTCCAGTCGGTGACCGGGGCACCCGCCACCGCGGCGTGGAAGACGTCGGGGCGGTGCAGCACCGCGAGTGCGGCGAGGTACCCGCCGAACGACCAGCCGCGGATCGCCACGCGTGACAGGTCGAGCGGGAAGCGCTCGGCCGCCGCGTGCAGGGCCGTCACCTGGTCCTCCAGCACCGGCCCGACCACGTCGCGGTGGATCGCCCGCTCCCACTGCGGCCCGCGGGCGGGGCTGCCGCGGCCGTCGGCGACCACGACGGCGAAGCCCTGGTCGGCGAGCCACTGCGACTCGGCGAAGGCGCGCCGGGTGGCGAGCACCCGCTGGGCGTGCGGACCGCCGTACGGGTCCATGAGCACCGGCAGCGGCTCGTCGCCGGAGTAGCCGGCGGGCAGCAGCACGGCGGTGCGCAGTTCGCGCTCGCCGGCCCGGATCAGGTCGACGTTCACCTCGATCGCGGGCGTCTCGGCGTGGGAGGCGATGTGACCGAGCGTCCGGCCGGCCCGGTGGACGGTCGTCTCGGCGCCGAACCGGTCGAGCCGGCCGCCGCTGATCACGGTGGTGCCGCCCTTGCGCCGCCCGCCGAACACGCCGCTTCCGTCGCTCATCCGGGTGAGGCCGCTGCCGTCATAGACCCACACGTGGATCTCGGTGGGCTCGTCGGAGGCGGTGAACACCACCGTGTCGCCGTCCACGCTCAGCACGGACCGTACCTGCAGGCCCGCCGGGGTGACCGGATCGCCGGCGACGAGCAGCCGGCGGGCCGTGTCGTCCTCGGCGACCCAGACCAGGTCGCCGCTCGCGGTACGGGCCGGCACGCCGGGCACGATGTCGATCCAGACCGGGTCGGTGTCCTCGCGTACGAGCGTGGTCTCGCCGGTGGCCGGGTCGGCGGACAGGATCCGCATGACCTTCTGGTCGCGGGTCTGCACGACGAGCAGGATGCCGCCGGAATCCCAGCTCGCCGCGGCGAGGTAGGGGTAGGCCGCGCGGTCCCACTCGACCGGCCGCCGCCGGCCGTCGAGGCCGAACACGGCCAGCGAGACGTCCGCGTTGGGCGTGCCCGCGGCGGGGTAGGCGACCTCCACCGGAGGCCGTCCGGGGTTGGCCGGGTCGGCGATGTGCCACCGCTGCACCGGGGACTCGTCGACGCGCGCCGCGAGCACGGCCTCGCCGTCCGGCGACCACCAGAAGCCGCGCATGCGCTGCATCTCCTCGGCCGCGACGAACTCCGCCAGCCCGTAGGAGACCTGGTCGTCCTCGGGCTCGGCGAGCGCGCGGTCCGCGCCGGAGGCCACGTCGATCACCCGCAGGGCGCGCCCGGACACGTACGCGACGTGGCGGCCGGTCGGGTCGGGACGCGGGTCGAAGACCGGGGCCACGGCGTCGAGCGGCCGCACGTCCTTGTCGAGGTCGGTGACGAAGAGCCGTCCGGACAGGGCGAAGGCGGCGACGGTCAGCTCGGAGTCGGCCGCGTACGAGGTGATGCCGCCGGCCTGCTCGCGGGCGCGCTCCCGGCGAGCGCGCTCCTCGGCCGGCAGGTCCTCCTCCCCGGGCAGGTCGAGAGTGCGCGGGTCCACGATGAGACGCTCCTCGCCGGTCGCGTCGTCGCCGACGTCGACCGTCCACAGGCACGTGACCGGATCGGTGCCGTGCCGGGAACGCAGGAAGACGACGCGGGCGCCGTCGGACGACACGAGAAAGCCGCGCGGGGCACCGAGTGTGAATCGCCGGGTTCGAGCGCTCTGTCGTGGGAAGCTGAGGGTCATGCCTTCGATCCTGCCAGCCGGACACAAGCGTCGCGAAGACGGCCGCGGCCCCGGGCGAACGGCTACGGTAGTCACCCGCAGACTTCCCATACAGGAGCGTTGATGCCGGACGGCCGTCCACTCAAGCCAGGTGACCCGGAGCGGCTCGGTGCCTACACCATCACGGCGCGCTTGGGCGAAGGCGGCCAGGGGGTCGTCTACCTGGGCCGGTCCGCCTCGGGCGAACAGGTGGCCGTCAAGCTGCTCCGCGCCGACCTCGCCCAGGACGATGTCGCGCGCTCGCGGTTCCTGCGCGAGCTCGACGCGGTCAAACGGGTGGCGCGGTTCTGCACCGCGCAGGTGCTCGACGCCGACGTCGACGGCGACCGGCCCTACATCGTCAGCGAGTACGTCTCCGGCCCGTCGCTGTACCAGCTCGTCTCCTCCGACTCTCCGCGGTCGGGGGCGGACCTGGAGCGCCTGGCCATCGGCACGGTGACCGCGCTCGTCGCCATCCACCAGGCGGGCATCGTCCACCGCGACTTCAAGCCGCAGAACGTCCTCATCGGCGCCGACGGGCCACGGGTGATCGACTTCGGCATCGCGCGGGCCCTCGACGCGGCCGCCACCATGACCAACTCCGCCATCGGCACGCCCGCCTACATGGCGCCCGAGCAACTGTCCGGCGAGGAGATCACACCGGCCGCGGACCTGTTCTCCTGGGCCTCGACGATGGTCTACGCCGCGACCGGGCAGGCGCCGTTCGGCCAGGACACCGTCATGGCGGTGATCCATCGGATCGTCAACGAGCCGCCGGACCTCGGCTCGATGGAGGAGCCGCTGCGCGGCATCGTCGCCGGCTGCCTCGCCAAGGACCCGGCGCAGCGCCCGCAGACCCAGGCGCTGCTGATGCGGCTGCTCGGCGAGGAGGGCCTCACCCCCTCGCCGGCGGGCTCCGGCGACCCGGAGACCGCGATCCTGGGCCAGGGCGCGGCGTTCGCCGGCACGGCCGTGGCGGACGCGATCCCGTCGACGGAGCCGTCGTCGCGGCTCACCGGGG
>NZ_JBHLZP010000646.1:0-4054 GCF_042429965.1 Actinoallomurus acaciae | reverse complement strand
GGAAAGTCGTCGAAGCCGATCAGCGCGACCTCCTCCTGGGCGCCCAGGTCCTGTAGCGCGCGGCGGGCGCCCATCGTCAGCAGGTTCTGCGCCGCGAACACCGCCGTCGGCGGCTCGCCGCCGGTCAGCAGGCGGGTCGTCGCCGTCCGTGCCGCCTCCTCGCTGTGCAGGCCGCGGCGGACCAGCCGGTCCTCGACCGGCTCGCCCGCCTCCGCGTACGCGTCGGCGAAACCCGCGTACCGCTGCCGCGCCGTCCAGATGGAGTCCAGGTCGCCGAGGAAGGCGATCCGGCGGTGCCCGAGTGCCCGCAGGCGGCGTACGGCGGACGACGTGCCGTCGCGGTTGTCGACGGTGACCGTGTCGACGCGATCGATCTCCACGAGCCGGTCGGCGCACACGATCGGTGTGCCGTGCCCGCGGGCGGCGGCGAGCTGCTCGTCCGTGCTCCCGGTGGGGACCACGATCAGGCCGTCCACCCGCCGCAGCGTGAAGGCGTCGACGAGTTCACGTTCGCGTTCGGGGTGCTCATCGCTGCTGCCCGCCAGGACGAGGATGCCCTCCTCCCGCGCGGCGTCCTCGACCGCGCGGTGCAGCACCGAGGCGAACGGGTTCGCGACGTCCTCCAGCACCAGCGCGATGGTGGCGGTGCGCCGGTCGGCCCGCCGCAGACTGCTGGCGGTGACGTCGTGGCGGTAGCCGAGGGCACGGGCGGTCTCGGTGACGCGGCGGACCAGCTCGGGGGCCACGCCCGGTTTGCCGTTGATCACCCGGGACACGGTCGCCAGGCCCACACCGGCCTGCCGCGCCACATCGCGCATCGTCGCCGCGCGCCGCCGTTCACCGTCCTGCATGCCGCTCTCCCCCGGCCAACCCGGTCGATTCTCCCTCTGGACAGTTCCCGAAAGCCGATCTACGTTCTGGGGAAACGTTTCCAGAAAACGTTTCCCACGTGCCGCCCACTGTCAAGAACCTGCGCCGCACGGCCAGCGCGGCGCGCTGGGAGGAGCCGGTATGAAACGTGGATTCCCCGCCCCAGGCCCCGTCTCCCGCAGCCTCACCGCACTCGTGGCCCTGACACTCGTCGCGGCCGGGTGCGGCAGCGGCGCGAAGGGCTCCGGCAAGGACATCACCATCGGCCTGATCACCAAGACCGACACCAACCCGTTCTTCGTGAAGATGAAGGAGGGTGCCGAGAAGGAGGCCAAGGCCAAGGGCGTCAAGCTGATGACCGCGGCCGGCAAGTTCGACGGCGACAACGCCAGCCAGGTCACCGCGATGGAGAACATGATCGCGGCCGGCGTCAAGGGCATCCTCATCGTGCCGAGTGACACCAAGGCCATCGTCCCCAGTCTCGCCAAGGCGCGCGCCAAGAAGATCGACGTGATCGCGCTGGACACGCCCCCCGACCCGCAGAGCTCGGCCGACGCCCTCTTCGCCACCAACAACCTCACCGCCGGCACGCTGATCGGCAAGTACGCCAAGAGTGTCGAGGGCACCAAGCCGGTCAAGATCGCGATGCTCGACCTGAACCCGGGCATCACCGTCGGCGTGCTCCGGCACAACGGCTTCCTGCAGGGATACGGCATCAAGGACGGCGATCCGAGCATCGTCTGCACCCAGTACACCGCCGGCGACCAGGCCAAGAGCCAGACCGCCATGGAGAACTGCCTGCAGAAGGACCCCGGCATCAACCTCGTCTACACCATCAACGAGCCGGCGGCCCTCGGGGCGTACACCGCGCTGAAGGCGGCCGGCCGGACCGGCTCCACGATGATCGTCTCCATCGACGGCGGATGCGCGGGGGTCAGGGCGGTGCAGGCCGGGCAGATCGCGGCGACCGCCCAGCAGTACCCGCTGAAGATGGCCGCGCAGGGCGTGGACTCCATCGTCGCCTGGGCGCAGGGCGGCAAGAAGGCGAGCGGCTACACCGACACGGGCGTCAACCTGATCACCGCGAAGCCGCAGGCGGGCCTGGAGTCCAAGGACGTCGGGTTCGGCCTGGCGAACTGCTGGGGCTGACGCCGATGCCGGAAACCACCAGCACGGACACGAGCGGCCCCGCCGTCGCGGACCGGGCCGGGCGGGGCCGTGACGTCACCGCGGCGGTCGCCCGGTTCGCCGCCGTGCCGACCGTCGGCCCTCTCGCGGCACTCGTCATCGCCTGCCTGTACTTCTCGCTGAGCACCGACCGGTTCCTCACCGGCGGCAACCTCTCCCTCGTGGTCCAGCAGGTGATGGAGGTGGGCACGCTCGCCGTCGGCCAGACGATCGTGATCCTGACCGCCGGCATCGACCTGTCCAACGGCGCCGTCATGGCCCTCGGCACGATCGTGATGACCCGCCTCGCCGTCGGCGGCGACGTGCCCGCGCCCCTCGCGATCGTCATCGGCGTCGTGGTGTGCGCGGCGTTCGGAGCGGTCAACGGCGGACTGGTGACGATGGCGCGGCTGCCCGCCTTCATTGTCACGCTCGGCACGCTGAACATCGCCTTCGCCCTCACCCACATCTACTCCCACGAGCAGACCGTGACCGGGCTGCCGAAGGCGCTGACCGCGCTCGGGCAGACGTTCCCGCTCGGCAACACCGACGTAACGTACGGGTCGGTGGTCATGCTCGCCCTGTTCGCCGTCGCCTGGTACGTGCTCCGGTACACCGCAGCGGGACGCCACGTGTACGCGGTCGGCGACAACCCGGAGGCGGCCCGGCTCACCGGCGTCTCCACCCGCCGCCTGCTCATCACCGTCTACACGGTCGCGGGCGCGGTGTACGGCCTCGCCGGGCTGCTCCTGGTCGGCCGTACGGCGGTCGGCGACCCGCAGGCCGGGCAGACCGACAACCTCGACAGCATCACCGCGGTCGTGCTGGGCGGGGTCAGCCTGTTCGGCGGGCGCGGCAGCATCGTCGGCGTGCTGTTCGGCGCGCTCATCGTCGGGGTGATCCGCAACGGCCTGCAGCTGATGGGCGTCGCGTCCATCTACCAGGTGCTGATCACCGGCATCCTGGTCATCCTCGCCGTCGGCGTCGACCGGCTCGCGCGAAGGAGGCGCCAGTGAGTGGGGATCCGGTGAGTCCGGTCCTGGCGGCCCACGGGCTGGTCAAGCGGTACGGGCACGTGACGGCGCTGGACGGCGCGGACTTCGAGCTGCTGGCCGGTGAGATCCTCGCGGTGATCGGGGACAACGGCGCAGGCAAGTCCACGCTGATCAAGGCGCTCTCCGGCGCGCTCGTCCCGGACGAGGGCCGGATCCTGCTCGACGGGCGTCCGGTGCACTTCCACAGTCCGGCCGAGGCGCGGCGCGCGGGCATCGAGACCGTCTACCAGGACCTCGCGGTCGCCCCGGCGCTGGACATCGCCGCCAACCTCTTCCTCGGCCGTGAGGTACGGCGCAAAGGCGTGCTCGGGAAGGTCTTCCGGCTGCTGGACACCCGGCGGATGCAGTCCGAGGCGAACGCGCACATGCGGGACCTGAAGATCGGGATCGGCTCGATGAGCCAGGCGGTGGAGACGCTGTCCGGCGGCCAGCGGCAGGGCGTCGCGGTCGCCCGCAGCGCGGCGTTCGCCCGCCACGTCGTCATCATGGACGAGCCGACCGCCGCGCTCGGCGTCAAGGAGTCCGGCATGGTGGTCGACCTGATCCGGGAGGTACGCGGTCGCGGGCTTCCGGTCATACTGATCAGTCACGACATCCCGACCGTGTTCGACGTCGCCGACCGCATCCACATCCAGCGCCTGGGCCGGCGGGTGGCCGTCGTGGAGCCTGGGGACGTCGACATGGCCGAGGCCGTGGCGATCATGACGGGGGCGGCCCCCGGCAACGTCACGGGACGCGGCTGAGCGGCCGCCCGGGCGGTCGCGCGAAGATGGTCCGGGCGGGCCGCGAGCAGGAGGAGAGGTTTCGTGTCGCCCGAAGAGACGCCGGTGCGCCGGCGGGAGGTCGTGGCGGTGGCCGGGGAGGCCGTCGCCGATCTGGTCGCCGACGAGCCGGGAGGCGCGTACGTCGCTGTGCCGGGCGGGAGCCCGGCGAACGTCGCCGCCGGGCTGGCGCGGCTCGGC
>NZ_JBHLZP010000645.1:0-4056 GCF_042429965.1 Actinoallomurus acaciae | reverse complement strand
CGAGCTCCATGACCTCGCCGACCTCCGGTTCGTCGGCCCGGCGGCGCCGGGCCCGTTCGGCCCGCTCCCGTACCCGCTCGGCCGAGCCCGCCACGGCCAGCGCGCCGGTACGGGCGTACCCGGTGTCGGACCAGCCGTCCGCGTTCAACCGGGCGACCAGCTCCGGGTAGTAGCGCGCGCCCGCGCTCGCGAGCCGGTACCGGGCCGGGTCGGTTTCCCGGGACAGCCATGGGCAGACGATGCCGGCCCCGGCCGCCGTCGCCTGTCCCTCGTCCGCCCGGTCGACCAGCGTCACCCGCGCTCCGGCCACGCTCAGGTGGTAGGCGGTGCTGGCCCCGACGATGCCCGCGCCGACAACGATGATCTCCACGGCTCTCCCTCCGAACGGCGGCGCGCCGAGCACGGCGCGGCCGGAGACCTCCGGCCGTCACCACCGTACGGAGCGGACGGGCGGCCCCTCCCCTGGCCCGGGCACGGCGAAGCCGGGCCGAGGGACGATCCCGGCCCGGCTTCGATGCGTCGTCGGTCAGTTGGAGTTGAGAGCCGACATCCGGACGACGAAGCTCAGAATGCCGAGCACCACCGCGACGATGCCGCCGATCCACGCCACCTTGGCGATCGTGTCCGGCCTCCCCTGGGCGCGGAACTGGCTCTGGGCGACGAGCCCGAGCACGATCGCCGCCGGTGAGCAGCAGAACCAGCACACGATGCCGATGATCGACAGCACCTGTGGCGTGCTGGACTGCGGCGCCTGCTGCGGGTAGCCCGCACCACCATAACCAGGGGGCGGCGGCTGAGGCGGGTATCCCATATTTCCTCCCGTTAGATAATGCCGAAGCGCTGGAGCTGCCAGATCTCCGCGAAAGCAAGGATCGCGACAATAGCGAATACAGGGAGCAACTGTCGCCATCGATTCGGTAGCTCACGCCAAAAAGTCGCCGCTCTGGAACGCCGGATGAACGGCGTGAGAACGAACCCGGCGCAGACGACGACCGCCAGCGGGGAGGCACCGGCCGCCCCGGCGAGGTCGGCGTGCCCGAGATGGACCGCGGCCGTGGTGAACCCGCACATCGGGCACGGGATCCCCGTCGCCTCCCGTAGCAGGCACAACGTCGGTGGGCGCGGAACGCGAAGCGCGGCCAGCCCGACGACGACGGCGACGAGCACCGCCGACCGCGAAGCCGCCGCCAGCGGGCGCGAGGTCACCATACGCACAGTCTGCACCACGGACGTGCTGCGTCTCCGGTGAATCGCGTGCGGACCCTCGCCGCCGGACCCGGCGGCGAGGAGACGAAGATCACATCCCGGAGGGTGGCCGGCGGGCGTCGGGGCGGGTCGGCCGTGGCCAGGCCGTGCTGGACCATGACGACCGTGCGGCCGGCGGCGGCGATCTCGCGCACCGGTTCGAGGACGCCGACGACGCGGCCGCGGGCGTTGGTGGGCTCGTCGAGCAGGAAGACGGCCGTGCACCATCGCGAGCCCACAGCGCTGCCGCCGGCGAGCCGGTCGAGGCGATCCGCGCACGGACGAGCGCGATCGCGATGACGTGGCGGCCCACGCCGCGCCGGGCGGGCAGCCCGCACGCCGTCGAGGATCGTGGAGATCGTGCCCGACCACGCGCGCACGATGCGCGAGCACCGGGTCTACGACGGTGACCTGCCTGTTCTTCACTGCGGCGGCGCCCCGGGCCGAGCACCGGTTCGCCTGCGAGGCGTGGTCGCCGCACGTGACCGGCCCGATCGCGAACCACGACCTGCCCTGCACCCATCCCGAGCTGATGCGGGACCGGTGGCTCGGCGACATCGCCGCGGCGAGTTCGTCCGCCCAGAACTCGGGACCTCCTCCGGGGCGGGCGGCTCGGGGCACCCACGGGCGGTACGGAGGCGAACATACCGCCGACTCCCGTAGGGACGGCGAGATCGGCGCAGGGGCCTTATCCCCGGCCACCTCGCGGACGGGCGTACGGCCCGGCCGCCACGGCCCACGCTGCGGGGGCCGTCCCCGTACGGGCCGCTCCCCCGCGTCGAACGCGAGGTCGGATTCCCGCCAGCGACCGCGGCCCGGTGTCCCGCACAGTGGTGGCCGGACCCGCGTTCCGGGCCGATCCCCCGGTACCCGACGAAAGACGGAAGAGTGCACATCGATCCCGAACTGAAGGTGCTGTACTTCGGCACCCCGGTCGTACTGATCAGCTCGCGCAACGAGGACGGCACCGCGAACCTCGCGCCGATGTCGTCCGCCTGGTGGCTGGGCCGCAACTGCATGCTCGGCCTGGGCAACAGCGGCCAGACGACGGCGAACCTGCTGCGCGAGCGCGAGTGCGTCCTCAACCTGCCGTCGTCGGCGATGGTGGACGCCGTCGACCGGCTCGCCCTCACCACCGCCAAGCCGGTCGTGCCCGAGTACAAGGTGCGGCAGGGTTATCGGCACGAGCGGGACAAGTTCGCCACGGCGGGGCTGACCGAGCAGGCGTCGGAGCTGGTGGCGCCGCCCCGGGTCGCCGAGTGCCCGATCCAGCTGGAGTGCCGGCTCGTGGCGACGCACGCGTTCGGCGGCGACTCGGCGCACGCGACGGCCTTCGAGGTCGAGGTCATCCGGTCCCACGTCAAGGAGGACCTGGTCATTCCGGGCACCCACTACGTGGACCCGGTGGGCTGGGACCCGCTGATCATGAAGTTCTGCGAGTTCTTCGGCGGCGGCCAGAACGTGCATCCGTCCCGGCTCTCGGATGGCTGGCAGATGCCGCACCGCCTCCAGCCGTCCGCCGTCTGAGACCGCCCGGGGGTGCCTCACCGCGACACGACCACGCCGGCCAGCACGAGCGCGCCCCCGGCCAGGGTGTTCCAGCCCGGCGGCTCCCCGAGGAGCCAGGCGCCCAGCAGCGTCGACCAGACCGGAGTGACGTAGGTGACCGACGCCGCCACCGTCGTCCCCGCCGCGCGGATCACCCCCAGGTTGATGATGTAGGCGAGCCCGGTGCCGACAGATCCCAGCACCACCAGGGCGACGGCCGCGCGCACGCCGGGCCACGACGGCGGGCCGGCGAGCACGGGCGTGACGACGGCCAGTTCCACGGTGGCGCACAGGACCTGCGTCAGCGCCAGTGCCGCCGCCGCGTCGCCCCGGCCGGAGAAGTACCTCCGCGTGTAGGCGAAGGCCGCGCCGTAACAGATGGTCGCGCCGAGACACGCCAGGTCGCCCGCCAGCGTGCCGCCCCGGAGCCCGTGCCAGACGCCCAGGACCACGAGGACGCCGGCGAACCCGGTCAGCAGGCCGAGCACGCGCCGTGCGGTGCGCCGTTCCCCCGGGATCAGCGCGAGGACGAAGACGAGCGTGGTCAGCGGAGTGGTCGCGTTCCAGATGCCGGCCAGCACCGAACTGACCCGCGTCTCCCCGTAGGAGAACAGCGCGAAGGGCACCGCGTTGAAGAGCACCGCGACCACGAGCGCGTGCGCCCAGGTGGCCCGGTCGCGCGACGGCGCGAGCCGGCGTACGGCGCACACCGCGCCCAGGGCCGCGGCCCCGAAGAAACAGCGCCAGAAGGCCACCCACATCGGCGCGACCCCCGCGTCCACCGCGATCTTGATCAGCACGAAGCTCGCCCCCCAGATCAGCGACAGCAGCGCGAATCCCGGTATCCATCGCAGCGCCGGGCGGTCGCCGGCCGGCCGCCGCGCCGATCGCGTCTCACGAAGCTCGGTCACGGCATCGGATGATGCGCCGGACTGGCACTATGAGTCCAACAAGTGGCGTGCCGACTCTCATGAGGATCGCTCATGAGGGCACGTGGCCAGCGAAGGAGGGGCTCATCAACCTGAATCTCAGCCAGTTGCGGGCGTTCGTGGCGGTGCTCGACGAGGGCGGGTTCGGCGCGGCGGCCGAGACGTTGCACATCAGCCAGTCCGCCGTCTCCCACGCGGTCGCCGCGCTCGAACGTGGCCTCGGCTCGACCGTGCTCACCAGGCAGGCTCCCCCGCGGGCGACCGCCTTCGGCGAGCGCGTCCTGCCCCGCGCTCGCGCCGCCGGCGCGGCGGCGGCCTCCATCCGCGACCTCGC
>NZ_JBHLZP010000644.1:0-4056 GCF_042429965.1 Actinoallomurus acaciae | reverse complement strand
GGCGGGGCGCTCCGGCTCGGGTGCGGGAGCGGGGGCCTGCTCCGGCTCGGCCTGGGCCTGCTCCGGCTCGGCCTGCTGGGGCGCCTCCTCCTGCTGCTGCGGCTGGGCCTGGGCGCCCGTGTCCGCGCCGGCCTCGCCCTCCTGCGCGATGACCGCCAGCTCGGCGCCGACCTCGACGGTCTCGTCTTCGGCGACGGTGATGCTGCTCAGGACGCCCGCGGCCGGCGAGGGGATCTCGGTGTCGACCTTGTCGGTCGACACTTCGAGGAGCGGCTCATCGGCCTCGACGTGCTCACCTTCCTTCTTGAGCCAGCGGGTGACAGTGCCCTCGGTCACGCTCTCGCCGAGCTGGGGCATGGTTACGGAGACCGACATGGTTCTCAGCGACTCCTCTAAGTGCTGCTTCGGGCGGTGATCAGCCGTGGACGTGCAGTGGCTTGCCGGCGATGGCGAGATGAGCCTCGCCGACCGCCTCGGACTGGGTGGGATGCGGGTGGATCAGCTGGGCGACCTCGGACGGCAGGGCCTCCCAGTTGTAGATCAGCTGGCCCTCGGTGATGAGTTCGCCCACACGGCTGCCGACCATGTGGATGCCCAGGACCGGGCCGTCTTTCTCCGCGATGACCTTCACCTCGCCCTGAGTGCCGAGGATCTTGCTCCGCGGGTTGCCGGCCAGGTCGTAGGTGAAGGAAGTCGTCTCAAGACCGCGCTCTTCGGCCGTCTTGGTGGTGATACCCACCGAGGCGACCTCGGGCTCGGAGTAGGTGATGCGGGGTACGCCGTCGTAGTCGATCGGCGCGGGGTCCAGGCCGCCGAGTCGCTCGGCGACGAGAATGCCCTCGGCGAAGCCGACGTGCGCCAGTTGGAGCGTCGGGATCAGGTCGCCGACCGCGGAGATGGTCTCCACGTTGGTGCGGCAGTATTCGTCGACCTTCACGAAGCCGCGCTCGACCTCGACGCCGACCTCCTCCAGGCCCAGGCCCTCCGAGACCGGGCCCCGGCCGACGGCGACGAGCATGATCTCGGCGTCGAGGGTCTTGCCGCCCTCGAGCGTGACGATCACCCCGGAGTCGGTGTGCTTGACGCCCTCGTAGCGCACGCCGAGCTCGAACTTGATGCCGCGCTTGCGGAACGCGCGCTCGAGCCGCTTGGAGCTGGACTCCTCCTCCAGCGGCAGCAGGTGCGGCAGCGCCTCGACGATGGTCACCTCGGCGCCGAACGAACGCCAGACGCTGGCGAACTCCACGCCGATCACGCCGCCGCCGAGGACCACGACCGACTGCGGGATCCGGTCGAGGGTGAGCGCGTGGTCGCTGGAGATGACCCGCTCACCGTCGATCTCGAGGCCGGGCAGCGACTTGGGCACCGAGCCGGTGGCCAGGACGATGTGGCCGCCCTCGTACGTCGTGTCGCCGACGCGGACCTGCGTGGGCGACACGAGCCGGCCCTCGCCCTCGACGATCGTGATGCCCTTGGACTTGATCAGACCGGTGAGGCCCTTGACGGTGGTGCTGACGACCTTGTCCTTGTAGGCGTGCACGCCCGGCAGGTCGATGCCGTCGAAGCGGGCCTTGACGCCGAAGGTGGCGGCCTCACGTGTCTGGTCGGCGACCTCGGCGGCGTGCAGCAGCGCCTTGGTCGGGATGCAGCCGCGGTTGAGGCACGTGCCGCCCAGCTTGTCCTTCTCGACGAGCAGGACGCTCTTGCCCAGCTCCACCGCGCGCAACGCGCACGCATAGCCGCCGCTGCCACCACCTAGGACGACGATGTCGTAGGTGCTATTCGACACGGGACGCTCCTAACGATGCTCACTCGCGCGCCGGGCGTGGCCGCGATGGTTCTTCCCCGGGAAGCATCTTTCCACTTGTGGCCGGCGCCCGGTGACGTGCCTCCCGCTCACACCGGTATGAACGCGTCGTACGCGGAGGTGTTCCCCAGGTCCGCCGCCGATGGGGGGCCGGGGAACACGCCCTGGTCAAAGCCCCTCGGCGGCGACGTCCTCGGTGATCTGCACGAGGGTGCGCACGGCCGCGCCGGTGCCGCCCTTGGGGGTGTAGCCGTACGGCTCGCCCTTGTGGAACGCCGGGCCGGCGATGTCGAGGTGGGCCCACCGCACGCCCTCCGGCACGAACTCGCGGAGGAACACCCCGGCGGTCAGCATGCCGCCCCAGCGCTCGCCGCTGACGTTGGCGATGTCGGCGACGGAGGACTCGAGGCCCTTGCGCAGCTCCTCGGGCAGCGGCATCGGCCAGACGGCCTCGCCGGCCCGCCCCGCCGCGGCGACCACGCGGTCGCGTACGGCGTCGTCGTTGGCCATCACGCCGGCGGTGCGGGCGCCGAGCGCGACGAGCTGCGCGCCGGTGAGCGTGGCCACGTCGACGACCAGGTCGGGGTCGTCCTCGCCGGAGCGCACGAGCGCGTCGGCCATGACGAGGCGGCCCTCGGCGTCGGTGTTGAGCACCTCGACGGTCTTTCCGCCGTAGATGGTGATCACGTCGGAGGGGCGCTGCGCGGTGCCGCTCGGCATGTTCTCGGCGATGGCGAGGTAACCGACGACGTTGACCTTCGGCGCCAGGCGGGCGATCGCCTTGAGAGCGCCCAGGACGGCGGCGGCGCCGCCCATGTCGGACTTCATCCAGTCCATGGAGTCGGCGGGCTTGAGCGACAGGCCGCCGGAGTCGAAGGTGATGCCCTTGCCGACGAACGCGACGGTGTGCGCGGCCTCGGGGTGCCGGTAGGCGAGACGGACGAGCCGCGGCGGGTTGACCGACCCCTGGCCCACGCCGACGATGCCGCCGTACCCGCCCTCGACCAGCGCCTTCTCGTCGAGGACCTGGACGGAGAGGCCGGTCGCGCCGGCCACCTGCTCGGCGGTCTCGGCGAAGATCTCCGGGCTCAGGTCGGAGGGCGGCGTGTTGACGAGGTCGCGTACCAGCGTGACGGACTCGGCGACGACCTCGGCGCGGTGGAGCGCGTCCCCGGCGTCCGCGGTGCCGACCACGGTCACCTCGCCGACCGGCGTCTTGTGCCCGTCGCCGGTGCGGTAGTTGAGGTAGGCGTAGTTGCCCAGCAGCGCGCCGGTGGCGACGGCGGTGACGTCCTCGGCGGTGGCGGCGGGCAATGCGAGGGCGATCGACGCGGACCCGGCCAGCGAACGCAGCGCGGCCCCGGCCGCGCGGCGCAGGGCCTCACCCCCGTCGGCGGAGGCGTCGCGCTCCTTGCCCAGGCCGACGGCGACGATGACCGGCGCGGACAGCTTGCCGAACGTCGGAAGCTTGGTGATCTCTCCCTGCGCCCCGGTCGCACCCAGGCCGGCCAGGACGGTGGCGAGACCGCCATCGAACGCCCGATCGACACTCTCGGCGCCGGAGGCGAGGTTTATCTCGGGCTCGTTACTGACAACCCCGATCACCACTGCGTCGACGTCGAGGGTTGCGATTTCGGGATTGGCAAGCTTGAGGTTCGTCACGTGGCCAGATGCTAGTCGCACTACTGACTGGTTTCGTCAATTCGATCAACAAGGTCTGGGCCGCTGCCTGCGGGTTTGTCGTCGCCGGTGTCCGCGACCGGCCACCCACCAGGCGTTTCGCCAGCCTGGCTGAAGTTAAGCCATGCTAACGATGTTCCCGCCGGGTGTGTCGACGTGCCACCTGACCTGGCCCGGGACGCCGGAGAGCCGGGTGAACGCCTCGCGCGTCTCACCGGGCGGTCTTCGCCAGGGAGGTCGCGGGCACACGCCGACGATGTCGCAGCTCACGGCGCCGGACTGTCGCGTACGGTCCGCACGCCGGAGGCGGCGCCCGCCGTCAGGAACGTCGTCGCCCCGCGGAGGCGGTCGCGCCGCTCGCCCGCGCCGTGGACGCGACCCGCTGATCCGGGCCGGTCATCCCGCCGAGGACCCGGACCACCCGCTCGGCCAAGGCCGAGAACACCGAGGCCGCCAACCTCGTCGACAACGCCGTCCGCCACAACCGTCCGGGCGGGCGTGGAACGGACGAGGACACGGACCGCCGCCGGGCCCCTCTGGCTTCACGGGCACCGCCCGTACGGGCGCCC
>NZ_JBHLZP010000643.1:0-4060 GCF_042429965.1 Actinoallomurus acaciae | reverse complement strand
GCCGTCGGCGATCCCCTCGGTCAGCGCCGCGACGACCAGGGGCGGCACCAGGACGCCACGGCCGCGCAGCAACTCGCCGGTTCCCCCGACGTCGGTGGCGACCACCGGGCGTCCCGCGGCCATCGCCTCCATGACGGCGTTGCTCATGCCCTCGTGCAGGGACGGCAGCGCCACGACCTGGGCGCGGGCGAGGAGCGGCTCGATGTCGGTACGGGTGCCGAGGAGGCGTACGTCGACGCCCAGGCGTGCCGCCTGCTCCTCCAGCGCGCGGCGCTGCGGTCCGTCGCCGACGAGGGCGAGCGTGGTCGGCAGGCCCTGGTCGCGCAGCCGCGCGACGGCGTCGATCAGGTACCGGTGCCCCTTGTCGGGCTTGAGGTTCGCGATGCACAGGACGACCGGCGCGGTCGTGTCGATGACCGTGGGCGCGGCCGGGGCGAACGCGGAGTCCGGCAGGCCGTTGTACACGGTGGTGATCTTGTCCGGGGAGACATTTTCCTGGCGCCGGGTGTCCTCGGCGACGGCCTCGGCGTTGGCCACGAGCAGGTCGGTCACGCGGGTGGCGAGGCGTTCGATCCCCAGCAGGACGCGGCGGCCGCGCTTGAAGTCCCCGAGGCTGCGCCGACCGGCGACCAGCACCTGGACGCCGGCCAGCCGCGCCGCGGGAGCGGCGGTGACGTAGCTGTGGTACAGGAATGCGTGCAGTATGTCGGGCCGCAGCCGCCGCAGATGGCGTACGAGCCGGGCGAATGCCATGGCGTTCGCCGGCAGCATACGGGCACCGGCGTCACTCGAGGCGAACCCGAGTCGGACGACGGGTACGCCCGCCGCCCGCAGCCCCTGCTCCCTCGGGCCGCCCTTGAACATCAGCAGCACGTGGGCGTCGACGCCTCGGGCGCGCAGGCCCTGGGCGAGAAGGACGACCTGCTTCTCGGTGCCGCCCAGGCCGAGTTGGCCGATCATCAGACAGACACGGCCCGGGCCGCCGGCGGCCGTCGGCGGGTCGTGCTCGGCGAGCCCGTGCCGGCCGAGGCGGTCGTCGGTTGTGCGGAAGTCAGTCATCCGGGCTCGCTACTCCAATGACCAGCGGCCGGCGCCGTGTGTCCCAGTGCGGTATGCCCTGGCACACACGGCGAGGCCGTCGTTGACAGGTGAGACCGAATCAGCTGAGGCAGCCGGCGACGGAGCCGGTCGGCGCGCAGTTGTTAGGCGTGTTCCGCCGGATGATGCTGGTGATCACCGTCACCCGGCTCGCCAGGCCGGCGTTGAAGATGCCGCCGCCGTTGGTCGCGGTGTTGGCCTCCACCAGCGTCCGGTTGAGGATCAGCCGGCCGTCCGCGGCGTTGAAGATGCCGCCGCCGGTGGCGCCGGCGGTGTTCTGGTCGACGGTGCTCTGGATCAGTTCGGCGCGGCCGCCCTGGCCGTTGTACAGCCCGCCGCCGTCGGTGTTGGCGCGGTTGCCGCGGACGATGCTGACCTGGATGGTGAGCGAGCCGTCGTTGTAGATCCCGCCGCCGCCACCACCGGTGGCACGGGTGGTGTTGGCCTGGACGAGCGTCTTGGACAGGATCAGCCGTCCGCTGTCGTTCGAGATGCCGGCGCCGTTGTCCGCGGTGTTACCCGTGATCGTCGTGTGGACCAGGGTGATCGTGCCGCGGGAGTTGAGGATGCCGCCGCCGGTGTCGTTGGTCGGGACGGTGTTGTCGGTCAGACCGCCGGACACGAAGACGTTCCGTAGGCCGAGCACCGCGCCCGAGGCGACCTCGATGATGCGGAACGGGACGGCCGCCGTGGACCTGCTGATGCGAGTGGAGACACCACCGATGATGTTGACGTTACCGGTGATCAGCAGCCCGTCCGGGCCGCGGCCGGTCGCCGACGGCGCCGTCAGGACGTAGTTGCAGTTCGAAGCCAGCAGCAGTGTCCCCGAACCGGTGGCGTTGGCGGCGTTGACCGCCGTGACCAGCGCTGCCGCGCTGCAGGGCACGCTCACTGTCTGGCGGGCGTACGCCGGCTGTGCGAAGGCCATTCCAGTCATCATCAGTGCGGCGGTGGCGATGCCACCAGATGTTCTCATTGCGAAACCCATCAGGCCCCCCTGGCCAATCTGGACATTTCGTTATCCGTGCGGTTGAATTGCTTTCCGCGCCACTCCGGAAATTGGAATCGTGGTCCCGCGCATATAAACCAGGGCGCACGTTAGCACGCCGCACCGAATGATTGAAACCTTCGAAATCTTGACCATTGTTGGCAACCTTTTGTTCGGTCGAATGTTTCGATTCCCGGTGTCCCGAATCGTGCGCTGCTGTGCCAACTGCGCCCAGGTTGGGCCCGGTGTTTGGCGACGTCATCGCGCGGTTACCAGAGCTGAGAAGCTACTGCCGTCGACGAGAGGCCAGAACCAATGGCAATGACGTGGGTGGCGGTTGCGGCATTTGTGCTGGTCGGGGTATTGACCGAATTCGTCCGCAGGATGGCCGTTCTGCTTTCATTGACCGATCATCCCGGCCTGCGAAAGCGCCACAAACGCCCGACGCCGTACCTCGGTGGCATTGCCATCGCCGTGGGCGTCATCGTGCCGACGGTCGTCACATCGGACGGCATACGCCTGCGCGTTCTGCTCGTGGCCGCGGGGGCGGTCGCGATTCTCGGCCTGGTCGACGACATGCGCCCGCTGTCCCCGCACTCGCGACTGGCCGTCGAGGGGCTCGCCGCCGTGGCCGTCGTCGGCGCGGGCGGCCACGTGAAGGTCTTCGGGAACTGGGTCGACTACGTCCTGCCGGTGCTGTGGATCGTCGTCATCACCAACTCCTTCAATCTGCTCGACAACATGGACGGAGCCGCGGCCGGCGTCGCCTGCGTGACCAGCGCGTCCCTCGCACTGCCCGCGATGATGGTGGGGCAGCGGGGCGTGAGCGTGCTGCTCGTCGCGCTGGCCTGCGGCTGCGCCGGGTTCCTGCCGCACAACTGGACGCCCGCCCGGATCTTCATGGGCGACGCCGGCTCGCTGTTCATCGGCTTCGTGATCTCTGCTTCGGCGCTCTTCGTGTTCGCCCGGTCGGACGGCGACGCGAGCGTCGCCGGGCCGCTGATGGTGACCTTCGTGGCCACCGTCGACACCTGCGTCGTCCTGGTGTCGCGGCGCCGCGCGGGCCGGCCGCTGATGCTCGGCGGCACCGACCACGTCTCACACCGGCTGCGCCGGCTCGGCCTCAGCACCGGGCAGGTGGCGCTCGCGCTGTCCGGCACCGCCGCGGTCACCTGTCTCGCGGTCGTCCCGATCCTGTGGGGCTGGGTGCCGGCGCCCGTGCCCCTCGCGGTCGGGATCGGGCTGGGCGGCGTCTTCGTGTGGCTGCTGCTGAAGGTGCCGGTGTACCCCAAGCATGAGGAGCAGCTTCGTACGACCTGATGTCCGGTCGAAAGGGGAGCGGGATGGAACTGCTGCACTACCTTCGCCTGCTGCGGCGCCGATGGACGCTGGTCGCGGCCTCGATCCTGCTCGCCCTCATCGCGGCGGCCTTCGCCACGACGCGGATGAGCCCGCGGTACGCCGCGACGATCACGATGATCGTGTCCGCGCCCGCGAACGGCGGGAACGCGGCAGTCGCCTACCAGGGCGCGCTGCTGTCGCAGGACCGCGCGAAGTCCTACGCCAAGCTGATCCAGAGCCGGACCGTCGCCACCGCGGTGGCGACGGCGCTGGGCGACGGGATGACCGCCGACGAACTGCAGCCGAGGATCAGCGCGACGGCGGTGCCGGACACCGTCCTGGTACGCGCCACGGTCACCGACGGCTCTCCGGAGCTGGCGACGCGGATCGCGCACACCCTCGGCACGACGTTCGCCGGCTACGTGGACCGGCTCGAACGGCCGGTCCACGGCGCGCCGGCCGGCGTACGGGTCACGGTCGCCGACGACGCGGACCCGCCCCGGGTGCCGGTGGCCCCGCGGCCCCTGGTCAACCTGGCGATCGGACTGGTCGTCGGCGCCGCCGTCGGCGTGGTCGGCGCCATTCTGCGGGACCGCACCGACACCTCGATCCGCTCGGCGAGCGCGCTGCGCG
>NZ_JBHLZP010000642.1:4078-4820 GCF_042429965.1 Actinoallomurus acaciae | reverse complement strand
AGCTCCAGCAGCGGACGACGGTAGATCCCCGAGACGGCGGGCATGCCCGCCAGCGAGCGGGCGCCGGACCCGCGCGCCAGCCCCAGCAGCACGGTCTCGGCCTGGTCATCGAGCGTGTGCCCGAGCAGGACGGCGGTGGCCCGGTGACCGGCCGCGGCGGCGTCGAGCGCGGCGTAGCGCGCGGTCCGCGCGGCGGCCTCCATACCGCCTTCGGTCCCGACCGTGACCGTACGGACCTCGGCGGGCTCCAGCCCGAGCCCGGTCAGGGTCGCGGCAACGCCGGCGGCACGCTCGGCCGACCCGTCCTGCAGACCATGATCGACGGTAACCCCGCCCGCCTGGTGGCCGGATCTGGCCGCCTCGAACGCCAGCGCCCCGGCGAGCGCAAGAGAGTCGGCCCCACCGCTGCACGCGACGAGCACGAGATCGCCCACCTCGACCGTGGCGAGGGCACGCCGGACCGCAAGGCGCACGGCCGCAACCGCCGGATCAGGACCCACGGTCCCCATTGTGGTACGCGAAGCCCCCGACGCGAGCCGCATCCCGCCCCCCGTGCGCACCACGCCTCCCGACCGCCCTGCACAATCGCCACCGACCCGCCGGGCAAAGCCCAATGCGCAACACGGCGAACAACTCCCCGCAGGCCGTTCTTGCGGAGTCGAGCCCCTCCCGCCCGGTCACGCCTCTCCCGCCCGGTCACGCCTCTCCCGCCCGGTCACGCCTCTCCCGCCCGGTCACGCCT
>NZ_JBHLZP010000642.1:0-4064 GCF_042429965.1 Actinoallomurus acaciae | reverse complement strand
TCTCCCGCCCGGTCACGCCTCTCCCGCCCGGTCACGCCTCTCCCGCCCGGTCACGCCTCTCCCGCCCGGTCACGCCCCTCCCGCCCGGGGGGCCTACCCCACTTCCATCGTCCAGTGCTGGTGGCTGTTGAGGGAAGGCGGACGGAGTGCCTGTGGACAACCGTCGGGCCACCCAACGCATGCGCCTCCGGCCCGCCGACAAAACCCGTACGCAACACGGCGGGGGTCGCCGCCCGCATGTTCGCCCTCGGCCGGGTCCGCGGTGGCAACCGTCGTCGCGTCGTCCACCTCACCGCGCGGGCGTGGAGTCGGTCTTCGGCATGTCCGCCGACGAAATCCAGGGAGCGTCAGTCGGCGGTGCCCTCCGAGGGCAACTGCGGCTTGCCGATGACGCGGCCGATCCACAGGGACGGGGTCTTGATCTCGGCGTGGGTCGGCAGGGTATTGGGTGAGGTCCAGACGCGGTTGAAGCCGTCCATACCCACCCGCTCGATGACCTCCGTGACGAAGCGGGAGCCCTCGGCGTACTGCTTCATCTTCATCTCCAGGCCCAAGAGGCGCCGGATCGTACGATCGAGCTGGGAGGCGCCCTCGCGGCGGTGCTGGAACTTGGCGCGGATGTCGGCCACGGTCGGTACGACCTCCGGGCCCACCGCGTCCATCACGTAGTCGCCGTGCCCTTCCGCCAGGGTCATCACGGCGGTCAGCCGGTCGAGGATCTCCCGCTGCTCCGGGGTCTGGATCGCGTCGATGAGGTTGCCCTCGCCGCCGCGTACGGCGTCGGCGACCGCCTCGCCCACCCCGCGCAGCCGTTCGAGCAGCGCGCCCGGGTCCAGGTCGGAGGCCAGCAGGAACGCGGTCATCTGGTCCTGGACGTACGCCCGCAGCCACGACACCGAGGCGAACTGGGCCCGGTGGGTCTCCTCGTGCAGGCACACCCAGAGCCGGAAGTCGTGCGGGTCGACGTTCAGTTCCTGCTCGGCGTGGACGATGTTGGGCGCGACGAGGGTCAGCCGCCCCGTCGGCGCGCGGCCGGCCGGGTCCGGCGGCAGGAACAGCTCGTACTGGCCGAGCACGCGGCTGGCCATGTACGCCAGGATGGCGCCGACCTGCATGCCGGTGACCCGCGAGCCGACGGCCTGGATGACCGCGCCGCCGGCGCCGCCGCCCAGCACGCCGTTGCGGCGGGCCTGGAGCTGCTCCATCAGGGGTTCGAGGACGACCCGGAAGCCGTCGACGTTGGCGCGGATCCAGCCGGGCCGGTCCACGACCTTCGCCGGGGACCCGTCGATCCCGCCGTCCATGCCGGTGAACTCGCGCACGTGGCCCTGTGCCACCGCGGAGAGCTCACGCAGCTCGATGACGACCTGGCGGGCCTCCCGTGGGCTCACCTGCGGCCCGGGTCGGACAAGCCGGGTCCCCGTCTGAACGGCGACGTTCCAGTCGATCATGGATGCTGGCATTACAACCCTCTCCGGCCGGGCTCTCCACCTACGGTACGTCCCCGTTCGCCCGGGGAGCATGCCTCACACGCTCCAACGCCCGGAGACACTCGATGAACTCCCACCGAACGGGTCTGATCAGCGGCATCCGCAGCCGGCCAGCGTGCCCGCCAGCGTGTCGAGCGCGGATATGGCCGCCGCCGGCGACTGCACCCGGTTGGCCATGAAGGCGAAGGCCAGCAGCCGCCCGTCCGCGTCCTCGACGACCCCGGCGAGGGTGTTGACTCCGTCAAGGGTGCCCGTCTTGGCCCGTACGACACCCCGCCCGGCGGAGGCCGTGCCCATGTCGAACCGGTCGTCGAGCGTGCCGGAGAACCCGGCGACGGGCATGCCGGACAGTACGGTGTGCAGCTCGGGATGGGCGGGTGAGGCGGCCAGGGCGAGCACTTTGGCCAACGCGGACGGCGTGATCCGGTTGTTGTGCGACAGCCCGCTGCCGTCGAATATCTCTATCCCCCCGCCGACGCCGAGCTTGGTGAGCACCTCGCGCGTCGCCGCGGCACCGCCCGCGAACGTCGGCGGCCGGTGGAGGTTCATCGCCACCTGCCGGGCCATGGCCTCGGCGATGTCGTCGTCGCTGTGGGTGAGCAACTGCTCGACCAGCACCGAGACCGGCGGCGACTGCACGGCGCCGAGCCGGTGGGCTCCCTTGGCCGCCGTCGTACGCACCCCGACGTGGGCCGTCACGCCACGGCTGGTGAGCATCTGCGCGAACCTCTGCGCGGCGGCCAGCGGCGGATCCTGGACTCGGGGGGTGTACTGGGCTCCCGGCACCGTCCGGCCCGCGTTGAGTTCGAGCGCGGACACCGGGGCCACGTCGCCCTCCGGGGAGAAGTAGAGCTGCTTCCAGCCCGGGGCCATCGTGCTGCCCTGGTACGCCGAGGTGTCGTAGTCGACCGTCACATGCGTCGTACGCGCGGCCTTCAGCGCCGCGGCGGTCTGTGTCGCCAGGTCGGCGAGCGACGCGTACTTGGGGTAGGCGTTCTTCGGGCTGACGACCGTCAGCGTGGGATCGCCGCCGCCGACCAGGATGACGCCCCGGTTGCTCTGCACCACGCTGGTGGTGAGCCGGCGGTCCGGGCCGACCGAGGCGAGCGCGGCGACCGCGGTGACCAGCTTGGTCGTCGAGGCCGGCACCGCCGGCTGCTCGGCGTTGCTGCTGTACAGGGAACGGCCGGTCATGGCGTCGATGACGACACCCGTCAGGTTCTCGCCGAGGCCGGCGCCCTGCATCGGACCGGCCAGGCGTGTCGCCAGCGCACCCGCCGAGGGCAGCGGCGCGGCCGCCTCATCGGGTGCCAGGGCGGGCGCGCCCGCGGGAACGACCAACCGGTCGGCGACGGTTGGCGGCCGGAGCGCGAGGGAACGATCCGGTGTGAGCTTCACCACTGCGAGAGCGGCGGTGACGAGGAAGACGTTCAGCAGCGCCAGTGTGATCATGGCCACGGCGCGCTCGGGCCTCCGCACCTAAATGCCCCTCTCCAACAGTGGCACTAGTGACGTGCGACATCCTTAGACAGGCCAACATCCAACCAGAACCGCCTCGGCCCGCCCCGGGGAGCGGAGGACATTGTGCAATTCGACGTCACTATCGAGATCCCTAAGGGTCAACGCAACAAGTACGAGATGGACCACGAAACCGGGCGAATCCGCCTAGACCGGATGCTTTTCACCTCCACGCAGTACCCGGCGGACTACGGGTTCATCGACAACACGCTCGGCGAGGACGGCGACCCGCTCGACGCCCTGGTTCTCCTGCAGGAACCCACGTTTCCGGGATGCCTGATCCGGTGCCGTACGGTTGGCATGTTCCGCATGACGGACGAGGCCGGCGGCGACGACAAGGTCCTGTGCGTGCCGGCCACCGACCCGCGCATGGAACACCTGCGTGACATTCATCACATCCCGGAGTTCGAGCGGCTGGAGATCCAACACTTCTTCGAGGTCTACAAGGACCTGGAGCCCGGCAAGTCGGTCGAGGGCGCCAGCTGGGCCGGCCGCACCGACGCCGAGGCCGAGATCGAACGTTCCTTCAAGCGCGCCGCCGAACTGGGCCACTGATCCCCTACCGCGGGCCCGCCGGACGGGTGGCGCCCGCGTAGTCGGGGCGGAACGCGTTCGAGATCCTCACGCGTGCCCCGGTGAAGGGCGCCTCGACCATCTGGCCTCCCCCGATGTAGATGCCGACGTGGTGAATCGTCTTCGGATCTGCCGGGTTGTGGGCGAAGAAGACCAGGTCACCGGGGCGCAGCTGGTCACGTGTCGGATGCGGGCCCGCGTTGTACTGGGACGTCGCGTAGTGCGTGAGCGGCACCCCGGCGCGGGCCCAGGCGTAGGTCACCAGTCCTGAGCAGTCGAAGCCGACGGTGTGCGCCCCCTGGGCGATCCCGAGCGTGGGCCCGGACGCGTTCCCGCCGCCCCAGGAGTACGGCGTGCCGATCCAGCGCAGCGCGGCGCGGGCGACCTGGGCGCCGAGCGACGACCCGCGTACGGCTCGCGCGGCCTCACGGGCGTTTCGCGGCACGGCCTGGGCCGCGCTCTTGCCGACGGCGTTCGCGGCGC
>NZ_JBHLZP010000641.1:0-4653 GCF_042429965.1 Actinoallomurus acaciae | reverse complement strand
GAAGGCGGCCGGCGCCCGGCACGTGGTCCTCGCCCGCCGGCCCGGCGACCGGCGCGAGGCCTACCAGGGCGCCGGAGTCGACGCCTTCGTCCACGTCGGCTGCGACGCCCTCGCCGCCCTGACCACCGTGCTCGACGAGATCGGAGTGCCTCGATGATCCCCGACTTCACCGAGATCGGGCTCGACGGCCCGGCGGCCGAGGCCGTCACCGCCGAACAGTGGCAGGACGCGTGGCGGCGAGAGACCGGCAAGGACGTCGACGAAGCACTCTGGGAGACGCCGGAGGGCATCGCGGTCAAGCCGCTGTACACGACCGATGACCTGGCCGGCATCGACTTCCTGGGCACCTACCCCGGCATCGCGCCGTACCTGCGCGGCCCGTACCCCACGATGTACGTGAACCAGCCGTGGACCGTGCGGCAGTACGCCGGGTTCTCCACCGCGGAGGAGTCCAACGCCTTCTACCGCCGGAACCTGGCCGCCGGGCAGAAGGGCCTGTCCGTCGCGTTCGACCTGGCCACCCACCGCGGCTATGACAGCGACCACCCGCGAGTGGCCGGCGACGTCGGCATGGCCGGTGTGGCCATCGACTCGATCTACGACATGCGGCAGCTCTTCGCGGGCATCCCCCTGGACAGGATGTCGGTCTCGATGACCATGAACGGCGCGGTGCTGCCGGTGCTCGCGCTCTACATCGTGGCCGCCGAGGAGCAGGGGGTGCCCCCGGAAAAGCTGGCCGGGACCATCCAGAACGACATCCTCAAGGAGTTCATGGTCCGCAACACCTACATCTACCCGCCTGAGCCCTCGATGCGGATCATCTCCGACATCTTCGCCTACACCTCACAGCGCATGCCGCGCTACAACTCCATATCCATCTCCGGCTACCACATCCAGGAGGCCGGCGCCACCGCCGACCTGGAGCTGGCCTACACCCTGGCCGACGGTGTCGAGTACCTGCGCGCGGGCATCGGCGCGGGGCTCGGCGTCGACGCGTTCGCCCCGCGGCTGTCGTTCTTCTGGGCCATCGGCATGAACTTCTTCATGGAGGTCGCCAAGCTGCGCGCGGGCCGGCTGCTGTGGGCCCGGCTGGTGAACCAGTTCGGCCCGAAGAACCCCAAATCGCTCTCGTTGCGCACACACTGCCAGACCTCCGGCTGGTCGCTCACGGCGCAGGACGTGTACAACAACGTCACGCGCACGTGCGTCGAGGCGATGGCGGCCACCCAGGGCCACACCCAGTCGCTGCACACCAACGCCCTCGACGAGGCACTGGCCCTGCCCACCGACTTCTCCGCGCGCATCGCCCGCAACACCCAGTTGTTCCTCCAGCAGGAGTCCGGCACCACCCGCGTGATCGACCCCTGGGGCGGCAGCGCCTACGTCGAGAAGCTGACCGACGCCCTGGCCCGCCGCGCCTGGCGGCACATCCAGGAGGTCGAGGCGGCCGGCGGGATGACCAAGGCCATCGATGAGGGCATCCCCAAGCTGCGGGTGGAGGAGGCGGCCGCGCGTACGCAGGCACGGATCGACTCCGGCCGCCAGCCGGTCATCGGCGTCAACAAGTACCGCCTCGATGAGGACGAGCAGATCGAGGTGCTCAAGGTCGACAACGCCGCGGTACGCGCGCAGCAGATCGAGAAGCTGCGCCGGCTGCGCGCGGAACGCGACGAGGAGGCCTGCCGCAGCGCCCTGAACGCCCTGACCGAGGCCGCGGCCGCGGGCCCGCGGCGCGGTGACGCCCTGGAGGGCAACCTGCTCGCCCTGACCGAGGCCGCGGCCGCGGGCCCGCGGCGCGGTGACGCCCTGGAGGGCAACCTGCTCGCCCTGGCCGTGGACGCCGCGCGGGCCAAGGCCACCGTCGGCGAGATCTCCGACGCGCTCGAGGCCGTGTACGGCCGGCACGCCGGGCAGATCAAGACCCTGGCCGGGGTCTACCGGGACGAGGCCGGACCGTCCGGACCGGTCGAGGAGACCCGCGCGCTGGTCGAGGAGTTCGCCCAGGCCGAGGGCCGGCGCCCGCGCATCCTGGTCGCGAAGATGGGCCAGGACGGCCACGACCGCGGCCAGAAGGTGATCGCCACCGCCTTCGCCGACCTCGGCTTCGACGTCGACGTGGGCCCGCTGTTCCAGACCCCGGCCGAGGTGGCCCGCCAGGCGGTGGAGGCCGACGTGCACATCGTCGGGGTCTCCTCGCTCGCGGCCGGGCACCTGACCCTGGTCCCCGCGCTGCGTACGGAGCTGGCCGAGGCCGGGCGCGAGGACATCATGATCGTGGTCGGCGGCGTCATCCCGCCCGGCGACTTCGCGGCCCTGTACGAGGCCGGCGCCGCCGCGATCTTCCCGCCCGGCACGGTGATCCCCGCCGCGGCCCGCGACCTGCTGCGCACGCTCGCCGCCGCCCTCGGGCACGAGCTCTGACCGCCGACGATGACCCGGACCCGAGGCCCCATCAGCGCGGAGCAGCACGTACGCGGAGTGCTGGACGGCTCGCGCGCCGCCATCGCCCGCGCGATCACACTCGTGGAATCGACCCGTCCCGACCACCACCGGGTGGCGCAGCAGGTGCTCACCGAACTGCTGCCGCACACCGGCAAGGCGCTCCGCGTCGGCATCACCGGCGTGCCGGGCGTGGGCAAGTCCACGTTCATCGACGCCTTCGGCACGATGCTGACCGGCGCCGGCCACCGGGTCGCGGTGCTGGCCGTGGACCCCTCCTCCAGCCGGACCGGCGGCTCGATCCTCGGCGACAAGACCCGGATGCGGCGCCTGGCCACCGACCCCGCGGCGTTCATCCGGCCCTCGCCGTCGTCGGGCACGCTCGGCGGCGTGGCCCGCGCGACCCGCGAGAACATGGTGATCATGGAAGCGGCCGGATACGACGTCGTCCTCGTCGAGACGGTCGGCGTCGGACAGTCGGAGACCGCGGTGGCCGGCATGGTCGACACCTTCCTGCTGCTGGCCCTGGCCCGCACCGGCGACCAGCTCCAGGGCATCAAGAAAGGCGTGCTGGAGCTGGCCGACGTCATCGCGGTCAACAAGGCCGACGGACCACACGAGAAGGACGCGCTCGCCGCCGCCCGCGAGCTCGCCGAGGCGCTGCGGCTGCTGCGGGACCCGGGCGCGGCCTGGCGGCCCCCGGTGCTCACCTGCAGCGCCCAGGAGAACACCGGCCTCGACGAGGTGTGGGAGCGCATCCAGCGGCACCGGGGGGTGCTGGAGTCGACCGGCGGCCTGGACCGGCGGCGCCGCGACCAGCAGGTCGGCTGGACCTGGAACCTGGTGCACGACCAGCTGCTGGCCCGGCTCCACGGACACCCCGGCGTCCGCACGATCGCGCCCGCACTCGAACAGAAGGTACGAGACGGCTCCATCACCGCGACGATGGCCGCGGACCAGATCCTCGACGCGTTCGGGAGGGCAGATGGCTGACCCCGACCGGCCCTGACGGCGCTCCTGCTCGGAGCATGGCCGCGGTGATCGAGCAGGAGCCCGGCGGGATTCGTCGTCACGCGATGGCAGGCACCCCGTTCCCGCCGACCTCGAGGCGAGAGTAGACCTCGCTGGTCGCCGTCGACTTGTTGAACGTGATGAAGTGGATGCCCGGCGCACCTTCGGCGAGGAGCCGCCGGCACAGGTCCGCGGCCTGGTCGATACCGAGACGGCGCACCGCGTCCGCGTCGCCGGCGACGGCCTCGAACCTGGCCGCCAGCTCGGCGGGGAAGGGCGCACCGGACAGTTGCTCGGACCGCTCGATCGTGCTGAGCCGCGTGACCGGCATGATGCCGGGAATGATCGGCACCTCGCAGCCGAGCGCGGCGACGCGGTCACGAAGGCGCAGGTAGTCCTCGGCGCGAAAGAACATCTGAGTGATCGCGTAGTCGGCCCCCGCACGGCACTTACGCACGAAGTGGCGGGTATCGCTTTCGATATCGGGAGAACGCGGATGCCGGTAGGGGAAGGCGGCCACACCGACGCTGAAGTCGCCCGCGGACTTGGGACGACGTCCTCGGCGTACTCCACACCGTCGGGATGGCGCACCCACTCCCCCATCGGGTCGCCGGGCGGGTCGCCCCGCAGGGCCAGCAGATCACTCACGCCCGCCGCCGCGAACCTTCCGACGAGCCGGCGCAGCTCGGCGATCGAATGGTCGACCGCGGTGAAATGCGCGACGGGAGTGAGGGTCGTGTCGCCGGCGATCCGCTCGACGATCTCCACCGTGCGGTCGCGGGTGCCGCCGCCCGCACCGTACGTCACCGAGACGAACGTCGGCCGCAACACCTCCAGACGGCGGATCGCCTGCCAGAGATTTCGCGCCCCCTGTTCGGTCTTGGGCGGGAAGAACTCGAAGGAGAATGTCGTCTCGCCCGCGGCGAGGACTTCTCGGATCGTACGGCGGCGCGCGGCAGTCATGGCATTAAGGGTAACGGAATGGTCCATAAAGGCAACTGGATTATCGATTTTCAAGGATTCAGATATGCGATTTTGTTTCGTCGTCTTAGAAGGTCTCGTCGAGGCCGAAGAAGGTTCGATAGTTCTTGCAGTTCCATGAAGGCGAAGGCGCCGGGTCGAGCAGGCTCATTGGCATGCCTCGCAGGTTTCGGGGTTTTCCAGGGAGCAGGCGACCGCTTCGGCGGCCGGGGTCGCGGTCAC
>NZ_JBHLZP010000640.1:0-4081 GCF_042429965.1 Actinoallomurus acaciae | reverse complement strand
CGGCCGCCGCGAAGGCGCGGAACACCACGCCCGGCCACACTCGCGAGGTCGCGGTGAAGCGCAGCGGCCGGGCCCCGGCCGTCGCGGCCGGTGCCGCGGCACCCGCCGTGACCGCCACGAGCAGCAGGGACAGCGTCCGTCTCGGCACCGGCCAACGCCTCTCACTCGGCTTTCCATCGGCGCCGGTCATCCTTTCCGGATCAGGGCCGTGGATCCAGCCGCGCGGGGGCGTGTCCCGCTGCCCGGGTCGGACCTGGGCGATGAGGCGCACGACGTTTCCGCCCACATCGCCACCGGCCGCTTGTCCGAGGCGAAAGCGATGACGCGGAAGATGGTGTCCGCCGCGAGGTCCGGCAGCGAGGGCTCCGACGCTCAGCTGGAGGAGCCGAGCTCCTCGGCCAGGGCCTCCTCTTCGGCCCGGTCCTCGGCGGAACGGCCCGCCTCGGCCTGCTGGGCGTGCTCGGCCTCGCCCAGCAGGCGGTGGCCGGTGGCCAGCACGACGATGCCGAGCGTGATGGCCGCGGAGCCCACGTAGAAGGGCACGTGCACGTTCGAGTGTTCGGCGATCTTTCCGGCCGCGAACGGGGCGAGGCCGCCGCCGATGAAGCGGACGAAGCCGTAGGCCGCCGACGCGACCGGGCGCTCCACCGGGGCGACGGTCATGACGGCCTGCGTGGTGATCGTGTTGTTCACGCCGATGAAGATCCCGGCGATGATCACGGCGATGATCAGGACCGGCTTCGAGGTGGTGAAGATCGCGATGACCAGCACGTCGACGGCGAACAGCGCGAGGTTCACGTACAGCGCCCGCGCGATGCCGAGGCGGGCCTGCAGCCGCGGCGCGCCGAAGACCGCGAAGATCGCGACGAACACGCCCCAGCCGGTGAAGACGTACCCGAGCGCGTGGGCGCCCAGGCCCATCGGGAACGGCGCGTACCCCAGCACCGTGAAGAAGCCCCAGTTGTAACAGAGGGCGGTCAGGGCCATCGTGAGCAGGCCGCGGTGCCGCAGCGCCTTGATCGGGTCGGCGATCGACGTCCGGCGTTCGGGCCGTGGCGTGGGCTGCACCAGGACGACCGTGGCGATGAGCGCGATCGCCATCAGGACGGTCACGCCGAAGAACGGTCCGCGCCAGGTGATGGCGCCCAGTTCGCCGCCGAGCAGCGGGCCGATCGCGATGCCGATGCCCAGCGCGGTCTCGTACAGGATGATCGCTCCGGCGAAGCCGCCGCTGGCCGAGCCGACGATCACCGCCAGGGACGTGGCGATGAACAGCGCGTTGCCGAGCCCCCAGCCGGCGCGGAAGCCGACGATGCCCGAGATCGAGTCCGCCGACCCGGCGAGCGCGCTGAACACCACGATCAGGACGAGGCCGGCGACGAGCGTCCGCTTCGCGCCGATGCGGCTGGAGACGAAGCCGGTCACGAGCATCGCGACCGCCGTCACGACCAGATAGCTGGTGAACAGCAGCTCCACCTGGCTCGGGCTGGCGTGCAGCTTGGTCGACAGCGCGGGCAGGATCGGGTCCACCAGCCCGATGCCCATGAAGGAGATGACACAGGCGAACGCCACGGCCCACACGGCGCGCGGCTGCCGGAACGGATTGGTCTGGGGGGCGTGCGAACTGCTGGAATGGCTCAACGGTCCCGTCCTGAGGTGAGGGGTTCGGCCGGGTCCGTGCGTCTCTCGGCCGGTTCTGGGGCGCCGGGGCGCCGCTCGACGAGCTTGCGGATGACCGGCAGGGCCGCGAGCACGGCGGCGCCGAGCGCCGCCTCCTCCTCGGGCGGCAGGGTGGCGAGCACCTCGGCCAGCTCCGCGGCCCGCGCCCGCCGGCGGTCGGCGAGCAGCCGCCGCCCGGCGTCGGTGATGCCCACCCACACCAGCCGCCGGTCGTCGGGGTCGCGGTTGCGCTCGACGAGCCCCTGGCGCTCCAGACGCTGTACGAGCTGCGTCATCGAGGGCTGGGCGACGCCTTCCTCGACGGCGAGCGAGGTGAGCCGGCGGGGGCCGTCCTGCTCGAGCCGGGAGAGCGTCGAGGCGGTCGTGAAGCTGATGTCCCGCGGCGCGCCGTTGCGACGGAGCGCGAACCGGGTGAGCTCATCCAGCCCCGCCGCCACAGAGGGCCGCGCGGCGGAAGGTGATGTGTCGGACCTGTCCGTCTCCGCACTCATGGCGGAAAAAATATCACATGCCTATATAGGCGGCCTATGAAGTTTCGGGGCACGGGGGAGCCGCGCGTGTCTGGAGTGGGCGATGTCGGAGGCGGGTCAGACCGGTTCGAGGGCGCGGTGCGGTTCCGCCGGGAGTTCCACCCTGATCGGGTCGCCGGGGCGGACCGGGCCGCCCTGCCGTACGACGCTCATGACGCCCGCCTTGCGCACGACGTTGCCGCCCTCGTCGCGGCCGAGGACCTGCTTGAGCAGGCCGGACTGGAAGTCATCGATCTGGCGGCACGGGTTGCGCAGGCCCGTGACCTCCACGATCGCGCTGTCGCCGATGTGCAGGAGCGTGCCGGTCGGCAGCGCGAGCAGGTCCAGGCCGCGGGTGGTGACGTTCTCCCCGAGCCGGCCGGGCTCGACCGTGAAGCCCGCGCGCGCGACCTCGGCGAACAGTTCCTCGTGGATGAGGTGGACCTGGCGGAGGTTGGGCTGGGACGGGTCGCGTGCCACCCGTGAGCGGTGCTTGACCGTCACGCCCGCGTGCACGTCCCCCTCGACGCCGAGCCCGGCGACCAGTGTGATGCTCTCCCGGTTCGGCTTCGTGAAGGAGTACTCGCCGTTGCGGCTGACCGCGGCGACCGTGCCGTCCATCTCCCCGAACCCCTCCCCGTCGACACCGTGATCAGCCTAAGGGCGGTTCGGCGAGGGCGAGCGTGTGAATCGGGCCACGGCCGGGCCCGCACCCGGCGCGGCGCGCTCCCGTGCGCGATGTGATCACATGCCGAGTCGCCCCTGGAGATGTGCGCGGTCATTGCGCGGTTATGAGCATTTGTGCTATCAAACCATCAGATCTGATCACGGCCGCCTGAACGAGCGGCCCAGAACGGAGTGACCGTGACGACGCACGTCGAGACAGAGATCGCGGACCAGCCGGCCTGCTGGCAACGGGCCGCGGAGCTCGCCGCCACGCCCCTGCCCGGCCTGCCCGAGCCCGGGGAGCGTGTCGCCGTCGTCGGCTGCGGCACCTCGCTGTTCATCGCGCAGGCGTACGCCGCTCTGCGCGAGGGCGCGGGCCAGGGCGAGACCGACGCGTTCGCGGCGTCGGAGACGCCGGCCGGCCGGCCGTACGACCGGGTCGTGGCGCTGCGCCGGTCCGGCGCCACCACCGAGATCCTCGAACTGCTGGGCGACCTGCGGGGCGCGGTGCGCACCACCGCGATCACCGGCGACCCCGGCACGCCGGTCATGACGGCCGCCGACGACGTGGTCGTCCTCGACTTCGCCGACGAGCGGTCGGTCGTGCAGACGCGGTTCGCCACCACCACGCTCACGCTGTTGCGCGCCCACCTCGGGCTGGACGTCGCGGCGGCGGTCGCGGACGCGCGCCGTGCCGTCGGACAGGACCTCCCGGCGGGCGTCGCCGACCGTACCCAGTTCACCTTCCTGGGCGCGGGCTGGACCGTCGGCCTGGCCTCCGAGGCCGCGCTGAAGATGCGCGAGGCGTCGCTGAGCTGGGCGGAGTCCTACCCGGCCAAGGAGTACCGGCACGGCCCGATCGCGATCACCGACGAGCGCTCGGCGGTCTGGATGTTCGGCCCGGCTCCGGAGGGCCTGGAGGAGCAGGTGCGGGAGACGGGCGGCCGGTGGGTCCAGCCGGACCTCGATCCCGCCGCGTCGCTCATCCTGGCGCAGCGCCTGGCCGTGAGCCTGGCGGCCGCGCGCGGGCTGGACCCCGACACCCCGCGCCACCTGACGCGCTCGGTCATCCTGCGTCCGGCCGCCGGCTGAGGAGCACGTATGCCACTCGTTCCGACCGCGACCGTCGTCGGCGCCGCGCGCGCCGCCGGGCGGGGCGCCGCCGCGTTCAACGTCATCCAGATCGAGCACGCCCAGGCGATCGTGGCCGGCGCCGAACGCGCGGG
>NZ_JBHLZP010000639.1:0-4101 GCF_042429965.1 Actinoallomurus acaciae | reverse complement strand
GGCCGTGCTGGCCGCGGTGACCAGGACGGGCGACCGCCTGCGGCTGCCGACCGGCGGCGTGGTGCCGGGCGAGGGCTACGGCGCGAACGTCGCGTGGACCCCCGAGACCGGCCTGTTCGCCCTGGCGGCCGCGGCGTCGGGCGACCTCACCGCGGCGAAGGGCTGGCTGGACTGGCTGATCGCCAACCGGTCGTCGCTGGGCTCGTTCCCCGAGAAGGTCGACACGGACGGAGACCAGGCCGGCGTCGCGCCGCTGGGCTGGACCTCGGCCCTGGTCGTCCTCGCCCTGACCGCGGACCAGACCGTACTCCCGGCTCCTCCGGCGTAGGGGCGTTCAGCTCTCCGCGACGGCCTCGCGGGCGTCCTCGCCCACGTTGGCGCGGACCCATTCGACGATCTCCTGGGTCGTGGCGCCCGGGGTGAAGACGCGGGCCACGCCGAGCTTCTCGAGTTCGGGAATGTCGGCGTCCGGGATGATGCCGCCGACGAAGACCGGAATGTCGAGCGCGTCGCGTTCTTTCAGCAGGCCGAGGAGGCTCGCGCACAGGGTCATGTGGGCGCCGGACAGGATGGACAGGCCGATGCCGTCGGCGTCTTCCTGCAGGGCCGCCTCGACGATCTGCTCGGGCGTCTGGTGCAGCCCGGTGTAGATGACCTCCATGCCGGCGTCGCGCAGTGCCCTGGCGACCACCTTCGCGCCGCGGTCATGACCGTCCAGACCGGGCTTGGCGACGACGACGCGGATCGGACCAGCCATTCCTGCCTCCTACCGGGCTACCGGATGCTCAGCCTCTTCGCAGAGTAGCCGTACCCAGGAAGAGGCCGGGCGGGCGACCCTTCGCCCGGAAGACGACCTCGTTCACTCACGTGTCCGCGTCGTTCGGGTGCCGTGGCGGAACGAACGTGTCAGAGCAGGCTCGCGAGCAACCGTTCGCGGAAGGTCTCGACGTCGACGCTCACGGCGACCTTCACCGGAGGACGGTCGCTCTCGTCGGCGTGCAGACGGCGGTCCCACAGGGTCGCCCCGCGGGTGTGTTCGCCGCGCAGTTCGACGCGGACCGGGCGGGTCGTGTACTCCCCGAGCGCGGGGTCCAGGGCGAGCATGGCGGCGAGCGCATCGTGGATCACGACGCCGCGCCTGCCCAGCTGCCGCCGGTAGGCCTCGGAGTAGAAGACCAGGATCCGCGTGGCCAGCCGCGACTGACCGGTCGCCCCCTCGGCCAGCCGGTCGAGCCACTCACCGTCGAGCACGGTCGAATGGGTGACGTCGAGGGGCACGAGGGTGATCGGCCAGCCGGCAGCGAAGACCAGTTCGGCCGCCTCCGGGTCGTGCCAGATGTTCGCCTCGGCGTGACCGGTGATGTTGCCCTGGTGGGAGAACGCGCCGCCCATGATGACGACCTCGCGGAACAGCCTGGGCAGAGCGGGCTCGAGCAGGAGCGCGATGGCCAGGTTGGTCAGCGGCCCGATCGCCAGGAGGGTCAGCTCCCCGGGGTTCTCGCGCGCCAGCCGGACGATCTGCTCGGGCGCGGAGATCTCGGCCGGCCCGGCCTCCGGCTCACCCAGGCCGATCTCGCCGAGCCCGTCGGACCCGTGCACGTCGGAGGCCAGGCTCACCGCCTGGGCCATCGGCCGGGCCGCGCCGACCGCGACCGGCACGCCGTGCACGCCCGCGTCTTCGAGCACGCGCAGGGTGTTGAGGGCCCCGACCTCCGGTGCGACGTTGCCGTGCACCGTACCGGCCGCGACGAGGTCGACCTCACCGGCCTTGATCAGCGGCGCGAGGTACAGCAGCGCCAGCGCGTCGTCGATGCCGGTGTCGCAGTCGAGCAGGATCCGCGGTTTCACCATGTCTCCCGGGGGGTTCACTGAGACGGGACGATCGTGAAGACCTCGGCCAGGCGGCCTTCGGGCAGGCCGCCCCGCGCGGCGTTGGCGGACAGGAAGCCGCGCAGCATGCCCTCGAGGTCGTCGTTGCCGGCCACCTGGCTGACGTGCGAGCGCAGGGCCGCCAGCTTGCGGTCGAACACGTCGGTGACGTCGACGAGATGATCCTCCGCCAGCCCGCCGCCGGAGATCCACACCTCGCGGGCGGTCCAGGCCTCCAGGCCCTCGGCGCGCAGTTCGGGGAAGGCGTACGGGTTGCGCGCGTCCGGGTAGATCGCGTCGAGCGCGGCCGAGCCGACCGCGCGGTGGTCGGGGTGGCTCGGGGCCATGCGCCGGTAGTTGCGCTCCGGGCTCGGCACCAGCACCCGGTCGGGCCGTACCTGCCGGACGGCCCGGGCGATGTCGCGCCGCAGGTCAAGGGTGACCTCGACGCGGCCGTCCGGGTACCCGAGGAAGCGGACGTCGGTGACACCCACGCACTTGGCGGCGGCCAGTTGCTCCGCGCGTCGCAACGGCGCCATCTCCCCGCGCGGCACGTCGTCGTCGAAGCCGCCCGCGTCACCGTCGGTGACGATCAGATAGGTGACCTCGATCCCGGCGTCGGTCCACGTCGCGACGGTGCCCGCCGCCGCGAAGTCGACGTCGTCGGGATGGGCCATCACCACGAGCGCACGCGTCACGTCTTCGATCACCGTCACATCTTAGGTCGATCAACAACATCACGCCCTTTACGGGCTGTCTCCGTACAACTCTGGCGTTTTGCGTGGCCGCGGGGTATCCCGGACAGATGAAGAAACTGATCGATGCCGTTGACGACGTCGTCCTCGACGCGATGCGCGGCATGGCCGCGGCCCATCCCTCCCTGCGCGTGGACCTTGAGCAGCGCGTGATCGTACGGGCCGACGCCCCGCGTACGGGAAAGGTCGGGCTGGTCTCGGGCGGGGGTTCGGGGCACGAGCCGTTGCACGGGGGGTTCGTGGGGTACGGGATGCTCGACGCGGCGTGCCCGGGCGAGGTGTTCACCTCACCAGTGCCCGACCAGATCCTCGCGGCGACGACCGCGGTCTCCGGCGGTGCGGGCGTCGTGCACATCGTGAAGAACTACACCGGCGACGTGCTCAACTTCCAGATGGCCGCCGAGTTGGCCGAGGACGAGGACATCGAGGTCGTCCCGGTGTTGATCGACGATGACGTCGCCGTGCAGGACAGCACGTACACGGCCGGCCGCCGCGGCACCGGCGCCACCGTCTTCGCCGAGAAGATCGCGGGCGCGCTGGCGGAGTCGGGCGGCGCGCTGGCCGACGTCGCCGGCGTGGCCAAGGAGGTCAACGAGCGGAGCCGGTCGTTCGGCGTCGCGTTGACGGCCTGTACGGTCCCGGCCGCCGGCCGGCCGACGTTCGAGCTGGGCGAGGACGAGATCGAGCTGGGCATCGGCATCCACGGCGAGCCGGGCCGCGAGCGGGTGCGGCTGCGGACCGCCACCGAGATCGTCGACGCCGCGCTGTCGGCGATCGATGAGGACATATCGCTGTCGGGGTCCGAGTTGCTCGTTATGGTCAACGGCATGGGCGGAACCCCGCTGATGGAGCTGTACGGCGCGTACGCCGCGGCGGAGAAGTGGCTGGCCGGGCACGGTGCGACCGTCTCCCGGCGGCTGGTCGGCAACTATGTGACGAGCCTGGAGATGGCGGGCTGCATGATCTCGGTCTGCCGGCTCACGCCCCGGCTGACCGAGCTGTGGGACGCGCCGGTCGAGACCCCGGGCCTGCGGTGGGGGCGCTGATGGACGCGTACGCGTGGATGATCCGGTTCTCGGAGCTGGTGACCGCCGACGCCGAACGGCTGACCCGGCTCGACTCGGCTATCGGTGACGGCGACCACGGCTCGAACCTCGACCGCGGCATGCGCGCCGCCGCCGAGGCCCTGAGCAAGGACCTGCCGCCGGGCAAGGTACTGATCACGGCGGGGCGGACGCTGGTCTCCAAGACCGGTGGCGCGTCCGGCCCGCTGTACGGCACCGCGCTCCGGCGCGCCGGCAAGGCCCTGGGCGATGCCCCCGATGTCGGCGCGACGGAGCTGGGCGCGGCCCTGCGCGCCGCGCTGGAGGGCGTACAGCAACTCGGCAAGGCCGAGGAGGGCGACAAGACCATGGTCGACGCCCTGGCCCCGGCGGTGGCCGCCTTCGAGGCGGCGGCCGGCGAAGGCCTCGCGGCT
>NZ_JBHLZP010000638.1:0-5048 GCF_042429965.1 Actinoallomurus acaciae | reverse complement strand
TGATCGCGGCGGACGCGATCAGCAGGAGGTGGGCGGGCGCGCGACGGCGCGCCGGGGGGCGGAGGGTGGGGCGCACGTGGCGTCTCCCCTTCTGGGGGTAGGGAGGTGTGACACACGGCGACGGCGGTGGCGGCCACCGATGCCGTGCTTCCTGAGAGCGCTCTCAGGCCGACGGTGGACGCCATTCCGACTCCCGTCAAGAGAGTCAGGACGTAACATTTCGGTAACAGCGGCTTCGCCTCCTACCCCGCCAACGCCGGACATATGCCCTGGCCAGGGTATTTGTTGTTCCGCACCCCATTACTCGGCGGAAACGCGACGGAAATATTTTCGCGCCTCGCCGCCGCGCCGCGCGAGTGTCAAGGCCGGTACGGACCCGGCTCCCCCGCGCGGGCGGCGAACGGCGGCCCGGACACGGGTGGTCGGGGTCTCGGGCCCGGCCACGAGACCCCGCTGGTCCACCGGCGGATCACCGATCGCGTGTTCCGACGGTCAGCAGCAGCAACAGCAGCAGCTCGACCAGTAGTAATCGTAGGTGTAATAGGTATAGCCGCCGTGCCTCCAGCGCCGGTGCCTGTCGACGATCGAGTAGCTCGTGACGGCGTGCCGCGGTGCGATGCTCGCGGTCTGCGCGCTCGCCGGCGTCGCAGCGCCGAGAGTCGCCACCGTCGCTCCCGCGAAGGCCAGGCTGGAAACCGCTATTCCGATATGCCGTGAGATTCTCACCAAAGCCACCTCCTTTGGTCGGCTTATGCGTGACAACGCTCCGGTCACGCCATCGCCTCATAAAGGCGTGCATTGCTCTGACTTATCTGACTATGACATCGTTAATCAGCAGGTAACAACGGCTCCGGCACCGGCACACGTCAATCTTGACGGTTACTTCGCGTGTCCTTTGCGGCCCAATGTCCGGGGTGGTGGATTGGTATGCGGTGATCTATGGCCGCTTGACTCCCGGCGGCATCCGCGATTTACGCGCCGGAGGCCGGTTGCTCCACGGCGCGCAGGAGGACGACGTCGAACTCGACCTCGCGGAACCGGTCCGGCAGTCCCAGCTCGGCGGCGCGCACCGGGTCCTCCACCACGGCGAAGTCGCGAACGAGGTCCGGCTTGACCCCGAAGACCGCGTCGGAGTCCAGGTACGGGCTGTCGGCGGCGAACACGTGCGTGGTCACCGGCGCGTACCCCGCGGCCTGCACGAGGAAGTGGATGTGGGCGGGCCGGTAGGGGTGGCGGCCGGTGGCCTCGAGCAGCGCGCCGACCGGGCCGTCGTCGGGGATCGGGTAGTAGCGGGGCATCACGGTGCGGAACCAGAACCGTCCGTCGGCACGCGTCGTGAACAGGCCGCGTAGGTTCGACGGCGGGACCTCGCCGGGCCGCTGCACGTCGTAGTAACCGTCCGCGTCGGCCTGCCAGACGTCGACCGTGGCTCCGCCGACCGGTTCGCCGTCCGGCCCGGTGACGCGCCCGGTGACCAGGCAGGGCTCGCCCCGGTGGTCGAGGGAGATGTTCGCGCCGAGGGGCCGCGGCGGGGACTCCACGACGTGGAAGGGGCCGAGGACGGTCGACTCGGTCGCGACGCCCGCGGCCCGGTGGTTGATGGTCTCGACCAGCATCGAGACGCCCAGGACGTCGGAGAGCAGCACGAACTCCTGGCGCACGTCGTCGCACTTGTGCCCGGTCGCGGTGAGGAAGGCGATCGCGGCGTTCCACTCGTCCTCGGTCGGCTCGACGTCCTTGACGAAGTCGTGCAGATGCCGGACGAGCGAGCCCAGCACCTGCCGCAGCCGGGGGTCGCGGGTGCCCTCCAGGCTCGCCTCCACGACCTCGGCCGAACGCTCCTCGCTGAACAGCTCCCGCCGGTCCGCTCCCGAAGTCATGCCGGCCTCCCGTCGTCGCGATGAGCCGATCCTGACACGGCCGCGGACGCGGAGCACCCGAGACGCGCAGCGGATGTCACGGTGTCGGTACGCTCCCCACATGACGGACTTCGACACCTACGAACGCGACCTGTGGGCCGGGCGGGCCGGCGTGTACGAGACCGGTTTCGCCCGGCTGACCGCGCACGCCGTCGGCCCGCTCCTGGACGCCGCGCGGATCGGAGCGGGGTCCCGGGTGCTCGACCTGGGCACCGGGCCGGGGATCGTGGCGGCCGAGGCCGCTCGCCGGGGCGCGAAGGTGTCGGCCGTGGACGCCGATCCGCTGATGGCGGAGACCGCCGCGCGCAACGTGCCCGGCGCCGACGTACGGGTGGCGGTCCTGCCCGCGCTGCCGCACGAGGACGAGACGTTCGACGCTGTGGTGGGCAACTTCGTCATCAACCATGTCGGCGATCCCGTGGCGACGCTCGCGGAGCTGCGCCGGGTGCTGCGCCCGGGCGGCCGCCTCGCCCTGACGTGCTGGACGATGCCGGGCAGCGGGGTCCTGGCCGTCGTGCGCGACGCCATGGAGGAGGTCGGCGTCCCCTGGCCGGACGACGTGCCGCTGGGCCCGTTCATGACGTACGGCCGGCCCGACACGTTCGCGGCCCTGGTCGGCGGCGCGTTCCGCGAGGCCCGGGTGGAGAGCCTGGACTGGGACTTCACGTTCGATCCGGGCGAGTGGTGGGAGAACGGCGCGATGTCCAGGGTCGGCTCGAACGCCGTCGTCCTGCTCCGGCAGGACTCGCCGACCATCGCCCGGGTCAAGGAGGTCTACGACCGGCGGCTGGCAGAGTACGCCACCGGTGACGGGTCGGTGTCGGTTCCCGCGCACGCGCTGCTCGCCCACGGCACACGGTGACCGGGGGCCGCGGACCCCTCCCTGACAGCGAGGTTCGCCGACTGTTCGCGCCGTATTAACCAGCGCGGGCTTCATCCGCCCGTCCGGGGCATTCACACTCTGGCGGGGCGCCGCCCCAGGGCCCCACCCGTTTCCCCGGAGGTCCATGTGTTCCCACGCGCCGGAAGACCGGCTCGACGCACCCTCGCCGCCCTGGTGTCCGCCGTCGGCCTCGCGGCCGCCGCGGCCGGACTCTGGGCCGGGATCGACGGCACGGCGAACGCCGCCGGCAGTGTCCCGACCCCCGACCACACCGTCGTCGTGATGATGGAGAACCACGCGTACAGCCAGGTCATCGGCAGCTCCAGCGCGCCCTACATCAACTCCCTCAAGACCGGCGGCGCGAACCTCACCGCCTCGTACGCCATCACGCACCCCAGCCAGCCCAACTACTTCGCGATCTTCTCCGGATCGACACAGGGCATCACGGACGACGGTTGCTACACCCCCGGGTTCAGCTCCGCGCCCAACCTCGCCTCGGAACTGGCCGCGGCCGGTGAGTCGTGGGCCAGCTACAACGAGACGCTCCCCGGCCAGGGCTCGACCACGTGCAGCAGCGGCAGGTACGCCCGCAAGCACAACCCGTGGTTCGGCTTCGGCAACGTCCCGACCTCGACCGCCCGGACGTTCGCGCAGTTCCCGGCCGACTACACGACCCTGCCCAAGGTCTCCTTCGTCACCCCGAACCTGTGCAGCGACATGCACGACTGCTCGGTCCCGACCGGTGACACGTGGCTGCAGAACAACCTCGGCGCGTACGCGACCTGGGCCAAGACGCACAACAGCGTCCTCATCGTGACGTTCGACGAGGACAACAGCCTGAGCGGCAACAAGATCCCCACCGTGCTCTACGGGCAGCCCGTCAAGGCGGGCAGCAGCACCTCCACCAAGTACACCCACTACAACGTCCTCCGCACGATCGAGGACATGTACGGCACGTCGCACGCCGGGAACGCCGCCTCCGCGGCCGACATCACCGGCATCTGGGCGAGCTGACCGGATGTACGTCGCGGACGGCCGCGGCGTGGCCGGGGCCCGGGACGCAGCGCGTCCCGGGCCGCGCGCCGGCGCCATCGCCCCCACGGTCTTCGCCCTCGGCGCCGTCAGCCTGATCACCGACATCTCCTCGGAGATGATCACGGCGGTGCTGCCGTTGTACCTCGTCGCCGGGCTCGGGCTCTCACCGCTCGGCTTCGGTGTCCTCGACGGCGTCTACAACGGCTTCAGCGCCGTCGTGCGGCTCGTCGGGGGCCACCTCGCCGACCGCCGCGCCGGGCACAAGGCGGTCGCCGTCGTCGGGTGGTACGGCCTGTCGGCCCTGTGCAAGCCGCTCCTGCTCGTCGCGCACACCCTGCCCGTGATCGGCGCGGTGCTGGCCGCCGACCGTACGGGCAAGGGCCTGCGAACGGCGCCGCGCGACGCCATGATCTCCCTGGCCTCCACGCCCGAGACCCACGGCCGCGCGTTCGGCGTGCACCGCGCGATGGACACCGCCGGTGCGCTGCTGGGCCCGCTCGTGGCGTTCGCGATCCTGCGGCAGGCCGCCGAGGGGTACGACGCGGTGTTCACCGTGAGCACCTGCGTGGCCGTGACCGGTGTGCTGGTCCTGCTGCTGTTCGTGCCGGGGCGGTCCGCGCGCGACACGGAGGCGCCGGGCGCCGCGCGGGTGTCGCTGCGCGCCGCTCTCGCGCTGCTCCGGCGCCGTGACCTGCGGCGTCTGACGATCTGCGCGCTGCTGCTCGGGCTCGCCACGGTCAGCGACTCGTTCGTCTACCTGGTGCTGCAACGCCGGTTCGCGATACCGGTGCAGTGGTTCGCGCTGCTGCCCCTGGGCACGGCCGCGGCGTTCCTGGCCCTCACCGTGCCGCTCGGCCGGTTCGCGGACCGGTTCGGCCGCTGGCGGGNGGCGGGTGTTCCTCGGCGGGCACGTGCTCCTGCTCGGTGCGTACGGGCTGCTGCTCACGCCGTGGCACTTCGCCGCGATGCCGTACGTCGTGCTGGCCCTGCACGGCACGTTCTACGCGGCGACCGACGGCGTGCTGATGGCCGCGGCGGCCACCACCGTGCCCTCCCGGCTGCGCTCCAGCGGCCTGGCCCTCGTGCAGACGGGTCAGGCGGCGGCGCGGTTCGCCTGCTCCCTGGCGTTCGGCGCGGCGTGGACGGCGTGGGGCGACCACACCGCGCTGACGGCCACCGCGCTCGCGCTCGCGGTCTGCGTCGGCGTCACC
>NZ_JBHLZP010000637.1:0-4135 GCF_042429965.1 Actinoallomurus acaciae | reverse complement strand
CGGCTCGCGGCCGAACTGCGACGCGAGGGCGGCGACCCGGCGGCCGGTGTCGCCGGTGACGCGCGTGCGGTCGCCGCCGCCGTCCGGCGCTGGGCGGACGCCGGCGCCACCACCGTCGTCCTGCAACCGACCGGCGACGAGCCCGACCTGGAGGGCTTCGTACGGTTCGCGGCCGAGGAGGTCCGGCCACTCGTCCACTGACGGGCGGCGGACGGGAGGCGCCTGTCTCCGGCGCGGTGTCGACCGAGGCCCGCGTACGAGCGCGAGTCCCCAGGACACGCCGGTCGAGCGGGCGCGGTGGTACCTGACCCGCTCACGCCAGAGACGGCCGGACAGGTCCCCCGGTGTCTCCCGCCGCGTTCGCGTACGCGGCGGCCTGCAGGAGATACAGCTCGCGGTACGCGCCCTCGCGCGCCATGAGCTCGTCGTGTGTGCCGCTGGCGGTGATCCGGCCGTGTTCGAGTACGTGGATCATGTCGGCGTCGCGGATGTTGGCGAGCCGGTGTGTGATCAGGACCACCGTACGGCCGCGCATGTGGCGGCGGATCGCCTCGAAGAGCGTGTGCTCGGCCCGCGCGTCCAGGTTCGAGGACGGCTCGTCGCAGATGATCAGAGGGGCGTCGCGGTAGAAGCCGCGAGAGACGGCGATCCGCTGCCACTGGCCGCCGGACAGCTCGTGGGAGTCCTTGAACCGGCGGTCCAGCATCGTGTCCCAGCCGTGGGGCAGTTCGGCGACCACCTCGTCGGTGCCGGCGGAGACGGCCGCGCGGTCGAGGCGCCCGGGGTCGCCTTCGTCGCCCAGCACGACGTTGGCGCGGGCGGTCATCGGCCAGTGGGCGTGGTCCTGCGCGATGACCGCGACCCGTGAGCGTACGGCCTGGGCGTCGGTGCCTGCCAGGTCCACCCCGTCCCAGCGGATGCGGCCCGAGCCGGGCGTGTACAGGTGGGCGAGCAGCTTGGCCAGCGTGCTCTTGCCGGATCCGTTCTCCCCGACCAGCGCCATGATCTGCCCGGCGGGCAGGGTGAGGGACACGTCGCGTAGCGCCGGCTCATCGCTTCCGGGATAGGTGAACGACACGTTCTCCACGGTGATCGAGGTGAGGCCGTCGGGCACCTCGGCGGTGGCCGGCGGCGGCAGGTGGGCGCGGGCGGTGGCGAGGAACGTCGTGTAGTCGGTGAGGTACAGGCCCTGCTCGTAGCAGTCGTTCACCGCGTGGATCAGCTGGGACAGGGCGGCCCGGCTCGTACGGATGGCCAGGACGGCGGTGCCGGCGACGGCGAGGGGCAGCCACGCCGCGGCCAGCAGCAGCCCGAGCGCGAGGTAGACCAGCCCGCCGGCCAGCCCGGACCCGGCGTCCCCGGCGAGCCGGGTGGCGGTGTTCCTGCGCGCGAGGCGGAGCTGGGCGTCGCGGTAGACGCCGGCCACCCGCCGGTACTGGGCGAGCAGAAGGTCCTGGAGGGTGTACGAACGCAGGTCGGCGGCATACCGGCGGTTGCTGAGCAGGTCGCCGAGGATCACCGAGTGGTAGCGGGGGCCGACCGTCTCCACCATCATCAGGTACCGCGAGCGCGCGACGCGGATCGCCGCCCAGGCTTCGGGCAGCGCGGTGACGAGCAGGAGCGGGAGCAGCACTGGATGCAGGGTGGTGATGGCGATCGCCGCGGCCGCGAAGGAGGTCATGCCGGTGACGATGTCGATCGTGGCCGAGACCACCTGCTCCGCCGCCGAGGCGCCCGGTCCCTCGGCGCGCATGAGGGCCTCGTAGAACTCCGAGTCGTCGTAGCTGGCGAGGTCGATGCGGCTCGTCACCTCATACAGCTCCATCTCGGCCCGCTGCTGGACCCGCGGGGTCAGCCTGGCCTGCGCCCACCCGGCGGCGGCCGACAGCATCGAGCGCAGGACCGCCGCCCCGCCGACGAGAAGCAGGGACGGCAGCGCCGCGCGTATCCGATCCGGCGTCGGGCCCGCGGCGAGCAGGGCGTCGAGCACACCGGTCGTGGCGAGCAGGCCCAGCGCGGTGAAGACCCCCGACAACAGGTTCAGCGCGATCGTGGTGATCGTGTCGGCGGGCCCGGCGCGCCAGGCCAGGCGCAGCGCCTGGCCGATCAGCGCGGGCAGGCGGCGGGCGACGGCCGTGAACCGGGCGGTCGCGGCCGCCTCGGCGTGGTCGTACCAGTGGAGGGTCGCCACCGTCGGCAGGACGTCGTCCTCGCCCTCACCCGGAACGCCGCCCGGCTCTTCGTCGTCGTCGCGTGCGGTGTCGGCCGATGGCATCTCGTCCATCCCACCCCCAGGCTCCGCCCTCATGATGGGCGTCTCCGGGGCGGGCCGCTGTGTCACCTGGCACGGTCGGGGAGACCGGCGGCCGGCCGTCTCACCGGCCGGCGCTCACCGCCGGCCGCTCGGCGGAGAGCGGGGCGGCGATGTCCTCCAGCGAACGCCCGGCGGCCTCCACGCCGATGACCGCCTCCACGATGCCGGCGAGGATCATCAGGCCCGCGCCCAGCAGGTACCCGTCGGCGACCGTGCCGGCGTGGCCCGTGTCGACGAGCCTGCCGAACAGCAGCGGGCCGATGATGCCGCCGAGCGCGGTGCCGACGGCGTAGAACGCGGCGATGGCCATCGCGCGGGTCTCCATCGGGAAGATCTCCGAGACGGTCAGGTACGCGGAGCTGGCGCCGGCCGAGGCGAAGAAGAACACCACGACCCAGCAGACCGTGAGCGTCACCGCGGACAGGTGGCCGCCGCGGAACAGCGTCGCGGTGCCGATCAGCAGCACGCCGGACAGGATGTACGTGCCGGAGATCATCACCTTGCGGCCGAGCCGGTCGAACAGGCGGCCGAGCACGAACGCGCCGAAGAAGTTGCCGAGGCCGATCGGGACCAGGTACCAGCCGGCGTGGTCGTCGGGCGTCTTGAAGAACTTCGACAGGACCAGCGCGTACGTGAAGAACACCGCGTTGTACAGGAAGGCCTGGCCCACGAAGAGCGAGAGCCCGAGGACGGTACGCCGCGGGTAGCGGCTCACGGCGGTACGGACGATCTCGCCGAAGCCGACCGTGTGACGCTGGCGGATGGTGATCTTCTCCTCCACCTCGCCGAGCGGCTGCCCGGTCTCGTCGGCGACCTCCCGTTCGATGCCGCGGACGACCTCCTCGGCCTCGCCGTCCCGGCCGTGGATGAACAGCCACCGCGGGCTCTCCGGGACGATCCGCCGGACGAAGAGGATGCCGACGCCGAGAACGGCGCCGAGGGCGAACAGCAGCCGCCAGCCGACGTTCTCCGGCAGCAGCGAGGCGTTGAGCACCGGCACCGACAGCAGGGCCGCGAAGGTCGTGCCCAGCCAGAACGACCCGTTCACCACGATGTCGACGGTGCCGCGCAGCCGGGCCGGGATCAGCTCGTCGATGGCCGAGTTGACCGCCGCGTACTCGCCGCCGATCCCCATGCCGGTGACGATCCGGCAGAGGTAGAACCAGATGGGGGAGAAGGAGAACGCGGTCGCCACGGTGGCGAGCAGGTAGACCGTGAGCGTGACGAGGAAGAGCCTCTTGCGCCCGAACCGGTCGGTGAGATGGCCGAAGACGAGCGCGCCGGCGCACGCGCCCGCCACGTACAGCGCCGCGCCCAGCCCGACCTGCGAGTCGCTGAGCCCCAGCCCGCCGGCCGTGGAGGTCAGCCGCGGGCCGATGACCCCGACCACGTTCACCTCGAGGCCGTCGAGGATCCACACGGTGCCCAGGCCGATGAGGATCAGCCAGTGCCAGCGCGCCCAGGGGAGCCGGTCGAGCCGCGCGGGCACGTTCGTCTCGATCTTTTTCAGACCATCGGCGCCCATGCGGCCTCCTCGTCCCCTCGCCGTCGATCGGAACCGACGAGGTGGGTACCCCCCTCTCCGCGCGCAAACGTACGTCCCGCGGCATCACCGGCCGCGGAGGCCGGTCGGCGGCGAGGGCGTCGTCTTCGCGACAGGGCCCTACTGGGGGCGATCCGGCTCCCGGTCGTCCGGCTCGGCGTGTTCCGGCGCCGGGGGTTCCCGCCGCCCGTCCTCCGGCTCGTCCGTGCCACGCCCCGGCCGCACCCGTTCGCCGCGGCCGACTTCGCCGGCACCTCGTACGCCGCGCTCACCGCCGG
>NZ_JBHLZP010000636.1:0-5822 GCF_042429965.1 Actinoallomurus acaciae | reverse complement strand
AGCCCAAGCACGCAGGAACCACTTCCGGCGACGCTTGCGCCTCCAGGTCCTACAGATCTAGCCATGTAGTACTAGCGCCTGTCTCAAGGTCCCCGTTCCCAGCGAAGCGGCGTCCAGGGGGGCGCTCGCAAGGCTCGGCTGTCGACCGACGGCAACGCGGCGAGGCGCCGCGCAGCCGGACAGCGGGACTCTGAGACAGGCCCCCTGAGGCGGTGTCCATGAACCGTGCGCCCCCGGTTCACGTGAGGGGCGACCCTCACAACCGCGAGCGGCCCCACGTCGCCGCGCTCGCCGAGCCGTCCGGCCTGGCCCGCGAGGATCCGAGGGCCTGCCCTGGCAGGAGTCCGACGGCGGCCGGGCCGACCAGGGCCGTACGGACCTGCACGCCTCCATCGACACCGCCCGGTGAACCCTTGCGCGGACACCGCGCTAACGCCCGGGCCGAGACGCGTGGCACAGAATCTCTCTGGTTGACTTGCCGCGCACCGGGGTACACGGTGAAGGTCCGGCTTGATGCCGGACCAGGGTCCAACAGCGCGGCCCTCACGTAGACCGACGAAACGTGAGGTGACGGCTGCGCATGCGACCGGTGATCGTGGTTTCGGCCCGGCGACCCAGCGAAGACACCCAGCGCATCCGCCCGACTCACGGCGTTCAGCGCAACTCTTCCTGGGAGATCGCATGACGACCCAGATCGACTACGACGACGGCCGCGCCGAGGCGCTGCTGGGTGAGCTCGACGGCCTGTCGCAGGAGGATCCACGGCGCGAGGAGATCCGTACGGAGCTCGTGCGGATGCACATGCCCATCGTCCGTGGCATCGCCCGGCGCTATGCCCAGTACGACGAGCCCGTCGAGGACGTGCAACAGGCCGCGACGCTGGGACTGGTCAAGGCCATCAACCGGTACGACACCGAGCGCGGGGAACGGTTCCTCGCCTACGCCGGCCCGACGATGACGGGCGAGGTCAAGCGGCACTTCCGCGACCGTACCTGGCTGTTGCGCATGCCCCGCCGGCTGCAGGAGCTGCGGCTGGCGATGCGTGAGGCCCGGCGCGACTTCTTCCGTGACCACAACCGCCCGCCGACGGTGCCGGAGATCGCCGAGATCCTGAACATCAGCGAAGAGGAGGCCATCGAGGTGATCGGCGCCTTCGACGCCTACCGGCCGATGTCGCTCGACACGCCGGTGGGCGATGAGGACGACGCCGGTTCCTTCGGTGAGCTGATCGGCGCGCCTGACTCGGCGATCGAGGACGCCGTCGACCACATCGCGGTACGCCCGCTGCTCGACAGGCTGCCCGAGCGGGAGCGGATGATCATCTTGTACCGGTTCTACGGCAACAAGACGCAGACCGAGATCGCTGAGCTGATGGGCCTGTCGCAGATGCACGTGTCTCGGCTCATCTCCCGCACGCTCGCCCAACTCCAGGCCGAGTTGCTCAGGGACTCCTGAACGGTGAATCGACGGGCCCGAAGCGGGTAGCGACGAGAGGCAGCCGACGCGTTGAGACGACCAGCGCGCCGGTCAGTCTGGGGACGGTTGCCGCGGCGACCGCCCCCGGACGCGTCTCGAAGCCCCGAAGGGACCCGACCTAGGGTCTGTCTCGAAGTGGTCGGGTCGTGGGTTTTCCACAGCCGTGGGTGTGGTCTTTCTTTGGTGTGTGGGGTGGCTTGACAGGAAGTGGGGTCGGCGCCCCCTGGGAGGGCGGGGAGTGTCCCTGGGCGGGGAGTGTCCCTGGGCGGGGAGTGTCCCGGAAGGCGGGAGTGTCCCGGGCGGCGGGACTTCGAAACGTGCCCTAGGGGAGCGGCCGGCGGCTCGTGAGGAGTTCGCGGAGTCGGCTGCCGGAGTGGGCGGCCAGTGGCGGCGTGACCGTGCCCGTGCCCGCGCCCTCGCGTAGCCCCGTGATGAACTCCTCCAGCGCGTCGATCGCGCTGTCGCGCGGCGTCCAGCCGAGTTCGTCGCGGGCACGGGAGCAGTCCATGATCGGCAGGCGCAGTACGGCGTCGAACAGGCCCGGTGAGGCCGGGAGCAGGTTGAGCCACCAGCCGGCCGCGACGGCGGCGCGTACGAGGCGGGCGGGGACGAGCACCGGGCGTGCGTCCAGCAGTTCGGCGAGCTCTGGGGTGCCGATGACCGGGTCGGCCGCGACGTTGAACGCGCCGCGGGCGTTGCCGAGTGCCGCCAGCCGGTAGGCCTCCGCGATGTCCGTGCTGGTCACCACCTGGAACCGTAGCCCCGGAATCTCCGGGACGACCGGGAGGGCACGGGCGTCGATGTTGGGCAGCAGCGGCCCCGCGAAGATGCGGCGCTGCTCCTGCGCCGCCTCCCGCTTGAAGATGAACCCGGGGCGGAGCCGTACGACCCGGAGGTCTGGATGCTCGGCCTCGAAGGCGTCCAGGATCCGCTCGACGTAGGCCTTCTCTCGTGTGTAGGAGGCGCCCGGCCAGCCGTCGGTCGGCCACGATTCGCCGACGGCCCGGTCCTTGGGACCGGGGGAGTACGCGCCGACCGAGGACGCGTACACCAGCGACCGCACGCCCGCCGCGGCGACCGCGTCGAAGACCCGTCGGCTGCCCAGCACGTTGACACGCCAGGTCGCCGCCGGGTCGTGGGTGGGCTGGAAGGCCCAGGCGAGGTGGACGACGGCGTCGGCGCCGCGGAAGAGCGGGACGAGGTCGGTCGTGGTGACGTCCGCGGACGCCCACTCCGCCTTCGGCAGCTCAAGGTCCGGGGTGCGCCGGGCGAGGCACACCAGCGACGTGACGGCCGGGTCGGCCGCCAGCGCCTGTGCCGTGCTCGAACCGACATTGCCCGTGGCACCCACGATGACGATCCTCATACAAGAAGCGCTACCCCGGGATCGCCCTGGTCATGAGTGCCGCCTGCCGGACGGCCCCCGGAGGCTACAGCCGGGCGAGGCGGCGCCGGGCGACCCGCAGGAGGGTGCGCAGGGTGTCCTCGTCGACGTCCTCGCCGATTCCGGGATCGAGGAGCTCCTCGGCCAGCAGCCATTCGAGCAGGGCGATACGCCGCCGGTGGAGGCTGATCAGCGCTTCGCGGTCGTGGCCGTCCTCGTCGATCATCTCGGATGCGGAGGCGAGGAGCTCGTAGTGCTCGATCGGGGACATGGCGGTCAGCCCGGAGCCGACCGGGTGTTCGCGGATCTCCGCGTCGGGATGGTGCCAGAACGCGTCGTCGCGCCGGGCGTCCCCGGTCAGCCACTCGTCCAGGCGCGCCGCGCTCCCGGCCGGGTCGCCGGCGCCCTCGGGCAGGGGGTCCGCCCGGTCCGGGTCGAGCCAGGCCGCCACCAGGTTCCGGTCGAGCCGTGCCACCGGCTCCTCGAACCGTCGCCGGACCGCCGCGACGTCCTCGTTCAGCACCTCGGCGATCCGCTCCCAGGTCGTGCCGCGCCGGCGTTCGCACGACACGGCGTACGTCAGCGCCTCGCCGGCCGTGTCGACCAGCCGTCCGGCGAGCTCGGCCAGCTCGCCGCGCGGGCAGCCGGACTCGTCGTGCGTGGGTACGAGCGAGGCCGCGGTGGCGCTGACCTGCGCGGCACTGGCCGACAACGCGACCCGCACCCGGGCCTCCATGCTGTAACTGAGGTCGTCGTCCATGAAACCTCGACGTCCTTCCTCCCGGCTTCTCATCCCCGCCCCGTTACCCCGGGTGTCGGTCGCAAACGTTTCCGTCGTGATCGGCTCCGGCCGGAGCGGAAACGAACGGAACCGATCTAAGTGCGTTGCATGAACCCTTCGAACGCGGGTAGCGGGTTGGCCGGGAGGTAATGACAAATGGTTCCTTTGATTCTGGTTCTACTGCTCGCCCTGATCCTCTTCGGGGCGGGTTTCGCCCTCAAGGCTCTCTGGTGGATCGCCATCATCGTCCTCGTGCTCTGGCTGCTCGGTTTCGTGTTCAGAGGCGCTGGATCGTCAGGCGCCCGTGGCCGGTGGTATCGCTGGTAGCAGACGCGTAAGTACGTAACAGGCAGAGGCCCGTCACATCCGTGGCGGGCCTCCTTTACGGCCGGCCGGCGCGATTAGTGATCGTTGGCCGACGGAATGTCATGGCGCCAGGTCGACCGGCTCGACACATATTGATCAAGCCGATGACTTGTTGTGTCATGAAGAGTCACCACGCATATTGAGCTATTTGTCGTCTCCCGTTCATCCGGCCGCACCACGGGCGCCCTTCCCGCGAGTCATCGTCCAACGTGCCTCGCCCCCCTGCCAGACGGGAGCCCCCCATGCCGGACCTGACTCGCCGACGCCTGTTCGGAGCGGCCGGCGCCGTGGCCGCCGCTGCGTTCGCCGCCGAGTTCCTTCCGCCCAACGTGCGCCGCGCGCTCGCCGAGACGCCGGAACGCCTGACCGCCTCGCTGAGCGACATCAAGCACGTCGTGATCCTCATGCAGGAGAACCGGTCGTTCGACCACTACTACGGCACGCTGCCGGGTGTCCGCGGCTTCTCCGACCCGAACGCCATCAAGCTCAGCACCGGGAAATCGGTCTTCTACCAGCCCGACACGGTGAACCCCGCCGGTTATCTGCTGCCCTTCCACCTCGACACGAAGAAGACCAGCGCGCAGGCGATCCCGTCCACGAGCCACGCGTGGAGCGTGCAACACCAGGCGTGGAACAACGGGAAGATGGACAAGTGGCTGCCGGCGCACCGCGCCGCCGACGGCGCCAACGGCCCGTACGTCATGGGATACCACTCGCGCGCCGACATCCCGTTCCAGTTCGCCCTGGCCGAGTCGTTCACGATCTGCGACAACTACTTCTGCTCGGTCATGGGCCCGACCTGGCCGAACCGGCTCTATCTGATGAGCGCGACCATCGACCCGGGCGGCACTCGCGGCGGCCCGGTCATCAGCAACGCCGACCCGACGCCGTACGCGTGGAAGACCTACCCGCAGGCGCTGACCGATGCGGGCGTGACCTGGAAGGTCTACCAGGAGAGCGACAACTACGGCTGCAACATGCTGGAGTACTTCAAGACCTTCCAGGACGCGCCGACGAGTTCCACGCTCTACAAGAGCGGGATGGCCGTCTCCTCGGCGGGTCAGTTCGAGCACGACGCCGAGAACGACAAGCTGCCCACGGTCTCGTGGATCATCCCGACGAGTACCCAGTCGGAACATCCCGACTACATGCCGGCCGCCGGGGCCGACTACGTGGCCAGCAAGATCGACGCCATCGCGTCCAACCCGGACGTGTGGAGCAAGACGCTGTTCATCCTCAACTACGACGAGAACGACGGATTGTTCGACCACGTCCCGCCGCCGGTGCCGCCCGCCGGCACGGCCGGGGAGTTCGTGAACGGCGTGCCGATCGGTGGCGGGTTCCGGGTGCCGTGCCTGCTCATCTCGCCGTGGACGATGGGCGGCTGGGTGGCCACCGAGAGGTTCGACCACACCTCCACGCTGCGGTTCCTCGAACAGCTGACCGGCGTGGCGGCGCCCAACCTCAGCGCCTGGCGGCGTTCGACCTTCGGCGACCTGACCTCGGCGCTCGGCATGGCCTCCACCGCGACCCCGCCGGAGCTGCCGGACACCAAGGCGCAGCTCGAGGAGGCGGAGAAGGAGGTGGAGACGCTGCCGAAGCCGAAGTTCCCGGGCCGTACGCAGACACCGCCCAAGCAGGAGACCGGGTCGATCCCGCGCCCGCGCTGATCCGCGCCCGCCCGTACGGGGTCAGGGCGTCTGTACGGGACCCTCGCCATCGGGCGTCGCGGCCGGTGCCGCCGAGTGGACGGCCGGCGGACCGGCGGTGGCCTCGGCGGACCGCTGCCCGGGCGCCGGCCGGAGCGTGGCGCTC
>NZ_JBHLZP010000635.1:0-4150 GCF_042429965.1 Actinoallomurus acaciae | reverse complement strand
GCAGCGGACCTGGCTGCTGTCGCCGTGGACGGCGGGCGGAGCGCTGTTCGCCGCGAGCGTGGTCGCGTTGGCCGGGACACGCATGGCCGGCCCGCACGCGGAGGTGTTCGCCGAACTGCTGCCCCGGCTACTGTGCCTGGTCGTCCTCGCCCGCCTGGCCGTCGGGCTCGGCGGTTCCCCCGGCCGGAGCGGTGAGCCGGCCGGCGCGCCATCGCCGCGAGGCGAGCCGGAGGACCGGCCGCTCGACGTAGTAGAAGGAGATCGTCGCGATCCCGAGGGTCAGCAGGGCGACCACCGGGAACTCGGTGAGGAAGTGGCCGGTGAAGGGGGTGTGCCCGACGAGCTCGCTCCAGCCGATCAGGACCGGCACCTGCCAGAGGAAGACGCCGTAGGAGACGCGGCCGAGGAACCGCATGACGCGGTTGCCGAGAACGGCGTGCACGATGGGCTCGCCGGCGGGCGCGAGGGCGACGGGACCGACGGCGAAGACGGCGACCAGCCCGTACAGCAGGACGCGGAACTCCGACGTCCAGACGGTGTCGATGGCGGTGAGGTCGGCCGGCCCGGTGAACGGTGACGCGGCGATGCCGTACAGCACCGCCGCGATGAGCCAGCACGTGCCCCACGACCGTGCGACGGTACGGGCGAACCGCGCCGCGCGCACCGACCCGGTGCGGGCCCGGACCGACACGACCGCCAGGGCCATGCCGATCGCGAACCACGCGAAGTAGCGCGGCAGCCAGACGCCGAGCAGCGGCCGGTAGGCCGGGTGGAACATGAAGATCGAGTAGACGAGCGACAGCGCGGCGTACGCGGCGATTCCCCACAGCAGGCGCCGGGCCCGCCGGCCGGCGTCGGGCCCGCCGCGCTCGCGGAGCCGGGCGTACCACCCGAGGACCGCGGCGGTCACCGGCAGCAGGACGTACCAGGCGACCTCGACCGTGAGGCTCCAGATCTGCCACAGGCCCTCCGGCCCGAGGCCGTTGCCCCACCACGGATGCGGATCGTAGGTGAAGGTGAGCGTCAGCAGCCGCAGCCAGGTCCACACGTCGCCGAGGTGGGCGCTCAGATAGACGACCATCACGTACAGCACGAGCACCCAGTACGCGGGCAGGATGCGCAGCGCCCGGCGCCGGTAGTACCCGGCGACGCTCACCTCGTGGTCGGCCGACATGTCGAGCGACCGCACCGCCCACGGGCGGTAGAGCAGCAGGCCGGACAGCGTGAAGAAGACGGTGACCGCGATCGCGCCGCCGGACAGCAGCCACGCCTGGGCGTCGTGCTTCAGCGTGCCGCCGGTGTCGGACCCGATGTGCAGCACGAGCACCCCGAACGCCGCGACCGCACGCACGCCGTCCAGCGCGTCGTCGTGCCCATCCGGCCCGGGACGGCCGGTCGCACGCACGGCGGTGGCGGACGGTGCGGGCGCTGTCACGGGCTACCTCCGGGGCCGGGAAAGCGAATCCTACGCGTAGGTAACATGATCGTCACAAAGATCGTCCCACCCGGCGACAAATGTCACATTCCCATATGATTCAGGCAATTTCCCCTTGGGAGGTGCGCGGTGCGGCGCAAGGTGGGCTTGATCTTGATCGGGGTCGGAGCGTTCTTTCTCGCACTCGCCCCGCTGGTGCGCTTCTACGTCGCGCGGCAGGTCGTCGCCGCGCCGCTGAACGTGTACGAGAAGACCACTCTCCGCGCCGACGACGCTACGTATCTGGACACCGCCAAATGGCGGATCCAGAAGGGCGCCACCGTCACGGCGACCAACACCACACGCGGCGACGTCCGCGCTGGTGACGGCAGGACGGCCGTCTGGGACTCCTTCACCTCCATCGAGGACCCGACCAGCAACGCGAAGATCGAGACGCAGACCCAGCGCGCCGTGTTCGACCGCCGCTCCGCCGAGATGAGGAACGGCCGGGGAGCCGCGGTGAACGGCGACTCCAACGTGCGCCAGTCGGGAGTCGGCCTCTTCTGGCCGATTGGCGTGAAGCGGAAAAGCTATCCCTATTTCGACATCAGCACGAAGCGCACCTGGCCGATGACTTATGAGGGCGAGGAAAAGGTCCACGGCATCACGACCTACCGCTTCGTGCAGCAGATTCCACCGACCGTGACCGACTCGATCAAACCCGGTGTTCCCGCCTCGCTCCTCGGCCTGCCGGCCAAGCAGGTCGCCCGGCTGCCGGGCTATGACAAGAAGAACAACGCGGTCGCGGTGAACCGCGTCTACCAGGCGACCACCACGGTCTGGGTCGACCCGCGCACGGGCGCCCCGGTCAACCAGGAGCAGAAGGTCACCCAGACGCTGCGCACCAGCGACGGCGTCGACCGCCTCACCGTCGCCGACCTGGACCTGAAGATGGTCCCCGGCAGCCAGCAGGACCTCGTCGACCTCTCCGGCGGCGAGGCGACCAAGGTCGCGCTGGTCAAGACCTGGCTCCCGTACGGCGGCGGCGCCCTCGGCATCGTCCTGCTCGTCGCCGGCCTGGCCCTGGCCCTCGCCGTCACCGGCCGCAGCGAGACCGCCCCGAACGGCGCGGAGAACACGGACGCCCCCCGCCCCTCCGGCGAGGAGCCCTCCGAGTCGTCCTCCTGACCCGTACCGGCGGGACCGGCTCCCCGCCGCCGTGACGGGGAGCCGTTCGCCGGTCAGCCGTCGATGCGGTGCTGCGTCCAGAACGACGTCAGGTCGGTCGTGGTCAGCGCCTGCGCCGCCGCCTTGAACTCGGCGGTCGTCGAGACGCCGTACCAGTGCGACTGGGCGTAGTCGTGGGTCAGCCTGGTCATGGCCGTGGTGCCGAGCACGCGGCTCAGGTCGTGCAGCGCGCACTTGCCGTAGCCGTACACGACCGTGGCGTACCGGCCCGAGTGGGCGTCCCAGTACGCCATCGAGTTGGTGATCTTCTCGGCCGACGAGGCCCAGGACACGCTGTTCCAGCAGCCGTTGCCGGTGTTGCCCTGGTACAGGTCGGTGGCGTAGTCGGCGAAGGACTCATCCAGCCAGGGGCTGTTGTACTCGTCGTCGCCCACGATGCCGTACCACCACTGGTGGGCCAGCTCGTGTGCCAGCGCCGTGGAGCTGACCAGGTCCAGCACGAACCCGGGGTACTCCATGCCGCCGAACCAGAAGTTGTTGTCCAGGACGACGTCGGCCTCGCCGTACGGGTAGGCGCCGAACCGCTGCGCGTGCGCGTCCAGCGCCGCGGTGGCCGTGTTCAGCATCGACGTGGCCGAGGAGGCGGAGATGCCGCTCACCCGGTACACGTTGACCTTCACACCGGCCGGTGAGGTGCCCGACGTCACCGTGAAGGGCCCGGCCGCCCAGGCGAAGTCACGCACCTTCGCGGCGGTCGCGGTCGTCACCGTGCGCCCCGACGCGCCGGCCCGGTCCGTGGAGGTGCCCGTCGCGGGGACCTTCAGCGAGGTCGGATGGTCGAGCGTGACGGTCCAGTCGCTCGCGAGCGAGTAGAAGGACTCGCCGTTGTTCGTGTACGGGTCCAGGTGCCAGCCCGACGCGTCGCGTACCGCCAGCACCGGCAGCGCGTTGCCGAGGAAGTAGTACGACCCGTCGTGGCCGAACCGGTCGGCGCCGCTCGGCACGACGATGCTCAGGTCGAAGCCCACCGTGCCCGACGTGCCCTGGGCGAGCGGCGCGGGAAGGGTGACCTTCAGCGCCGTGCAGCCGACCTCCAGCGCGCCCGCCGTGCCGCCGGTCACGTTCGTCACCGTGACGGGCGTGGACGGGCAGCTCCCGTGGTAGTTGTCCCACAGCCGCAGGTAGACCTCGGTCAGCGGCGTGGCGGCGGCGTTGGTGAAGCTCACCGACTCGTGCCCGGTCCACGTGCCGCCGGTGGCGTTGCCGGTCAGGCTGACCGTGTACGACGGCGACGCCGGCGTACGGGTCGGGTCGGCGGCGGCCTCGCGCGCGGTGCTCGCGGCGTGCGCGGCGGTGAGCGGCGCCATCGCCGCCACCAGGGCGGCGACGATCGCGATCTTCGTTCTCATACTGGAACTCCCGAGGATGAGAGGGCCCCGGGTGACGATGCGCCCGGGGCCCCGCTGGATCACGGTCAGGACGCGTTCACCGCGACGTCGTCGAGGACGAAGCTGGTCTGCAGGGACGAGTCTTCGGTGCCGCTGAACG
>NZ_JBHLZP010000634.1:0-4186 GCF_042429965.1 Actinoallomurus acaciae | reverse complement strand
GCCCGCCGTACGCGGCGGCCGGCCGCTCGCCGCTCCACCGCGCGGAGGACGGCTCCGGCGATCCCCAGTTCGCGCACGGTCCTGCCGTGCCTCTGGTCTCCCGGCGCGGGCGGACGCCCGGCGTCGGCCGGGGCACGAGGGCCCCGATCGTGCGCACGCGTCCCGGCGAGGTCTTCCGTCGGCGTCTCGGCATCGTCCTGCTTGGGGCGCCTCCGCAGATGGCGCCGGAGCCAGGCGTTCATTCGACCTCCCCACGGATCGCGAAATACGGCGGCGTTCCCGATTATTCGTACTGACGGTAGGGGCGTTCCCTGACGAATCGACACCCGTAATCGGACAACTGCGGGTAAAGGCTTCGAGTAGTGCGGCGTGTCGCGAACCGGGATGACGCGTCCGACGGCCGCGGATGCCCCCGAAGAGGCGCATTCGCGATGCGATCCGGAATATCCGCGGATACGATGCTTTCGGATCATTTGGGAGGTATGCCGTGCCGGAGCCACAGACGGCGGGGGGAGCCGACGTCACCAGGCCCAGCCCCGCGCGCCTCTACAACTACTACCTCGGCGGCAAGGACAACTTCGCCGTCGACCGTAAGGCCGCCGAGTCGATCCTGGCGGTCATGCCCGAGGGGCGGCAGGTCGCGCGGGAGAACCGCGCCTTCCTTCGCCGCGTGGTCCGGCATCTGACGCTGGAGACCGGCATCCGGCAGTTCGTTGACCTCGGCACCGGCCTGCCCACCGAGGGCAACGTGCACGAGGTCGCCCGGGAGGCCGCGTCCGGGGCCCGCGTCGTGTACGTCGACAACGATCCGATCGTGCTCGCCCACGGCGAGGCGCTGCTGGCCAGAGACGACCAGACGACGTTCATCGGGGCGGACATGCGCGAGCCGGAGGTGATCCTCGGCGATCCCCGGCTCAAGGCCCTGATCGACTTCGACGAGCCGGTCGCGGTGCTGTTCGTCTCGGTGCTGCAGTTCGTGCCCGACGACGAGGAGGCCGCCGGGCTCGTACGCAGGTTCACCGAGGCGGTGCCGCCGGGCAGCCGGGTGGTGATCTCGACGATCACCGGCACCGGGCAGCGTGAGGACAAGGTCGAGACGATAACGGCCGCCTACGCGAACTCCACGGCCCCGGCCGTGCTGCGGCCCCGTGAGCGGATCGAGCGCCTCTTCGGCGGCCTGGATCTGGTGGCGCCCGGACTCGTGCCGGCGCCTGAATGGCACCCCGACGTTCGCGGCGAGACCGGGAACGGCACGTCCTGGGTGCTGGCCGGCGTGGGCGCGGTCGCCTGACCCTGGAAGCCCTTCAGAAGCCCTGGCCGCACAAGCAAGGCGGCGGTAAAGCTTCGTCCGCGGATCGCGGGTCGCGCATGACGCCAGGGTCGGCGCGGGTACGGCACCATCGCAGGTCAGAGCGATATTCCAGCGACATACGAACGGTGCCGACGCATGCAGCAGCAGATTCGCGGGTGGCGCTTCGCCGCCGAGAGAATTCCCAGACGCCGGGTCATGCGCGACGGATCGCTCGCGCCCTCGGCCCGAACGATCCTCACCGCCTGTCAGGAGCTCGGCCGCCGGGCCCTGGGCATGAACGCTCCTTCCCGAGGGCGCATGTCCGCCGCCCAGGCCGCCATGGCGGCGCGGATGCCCACGCGCATGGCGGAGCACATGCCCGGCCGGACGCCGACCGGCATGATGGGCCGGATGCCCGCCCGTATGGCGGCGCGGATGCCCGGTCCGATGACGGGGCGAAGGCCCACGCGGATGTCCGCGTGCATGGCGCGGCGGAGGCCCGGCCGGATGACCATGCCCGCGGGCCTGGCCGGGAGGATGCCCACGGCGATGCCGTCGGCCATGACCTCGAACGTCAAGCGGGTCGCCGGCGGACTGGGACTGCTGGCGGCCGGAGTGGGCATCGCCCGCTGGGCGGCCAACCGGCCGACGGCACGGGAGCGCGAGCTCAAGAACCGCTGGATCATGGTGACCGTCAACTGCTCGCCGCAACGGCTGGCCTCGCGGTCCGACCTCCCGGAGCCGATCACCCGGCTCGGCGACGCGGTCGACATCAAGATCGCTCCCGCGCCCGGTGACCGTGGCACCGAGCTCGGCGCGCGGCTGCGCGACCTGCCGCGTACGAAGGTCGCCGGAATGGTCAACCGGCATCCCGAAGAGGATCCGCGGCGGATGGTCGAGCAGGCGCTCCGCGACGCCAAGGAGATCATCGAGACCGGCGAGGTGCTGCGCGGGGACTGGCCGGCCGCCGCGCAACCCGCCCAGGCGGGCAAGCTCCTGGAGTTCGCCGGCCGTCGAGGAGGCCGGCTGTGAAGGCGCTGTGCTGGGAGGGCGTGAACCGGCTCTCGGTCGAACGGGTCCCCGACCCGCAGATCCTCAATGACCAGGACGCGATCGTGAAGGTCACGCTGAGCACGACCTGCGGATCGGACCTGCACCTCATCGACGGCTTCATCCCGACCATGCAGGCGGGCGACGTGATCGGCCACGAGTTCATGGGGGAGATCGTCGACATCGGCCGCGGGGTCCGCCGCCGCAAGGTCGGCGAACGCGTCGTCGTGTGCTCCTTCATCGGCTGCGGCCGGTGCTGGTACTGCACGCACGACCTGTGGTCGCTGTGCGACAACACCAATCCCAACTGGGAGCTGGCGCGCGACACCCTCGGCTTCGAGACCGGCGGCGTGTACGGCTACTCCCACGCCATGGGCGGCTTCAAGGGCAGCCACTCCGAGTACATCCGGGTCCCGTTCGCCGACTTCGGCACCTTCCCGGTGCCCGACGGCGTCGGCGACCTGGACGCCCTGTACGCCTCCGACGCCGCTCCGACCGGATGGATGGGCGCCCACATGGGCGGCGTGAAGCCCGGTGACGTCGTCGCGGTGTGGGGCGCGGGCGGCGTCGGCCAGATGGCGGCGCGCGCGGCGCAGCTCCTCGGCGCCGAACGCGTCATCGTCATCGACCGGTTGCCCGACCGGCTCGCCATGGCCGAGCGGTACATGGACGTCGAGACGATCGACTTCTCCCAGTCCGACGTGCCGGCCGACCTGTACGAGCGTACGGGCGGACGCGGTCCGGACGTGTGCATCGAGGCGGTCGGCATGGAGGCCACCGGCGCCCCGGACGGCCAGTACGCCTACGACCGGGTCAAACAGCAGCTCCACATGCAGCAGGACCGGCCCATCGCGGTACGCGAGGCCATCCAGGCCTGCGGCAAGGGCGGTTCGGTGTTCGTGCTCGGTGTGTTCGGCGGGATGGTGGACCGGTTCCCGCTCGGCATGCTGATGAACAAGGGCCTGGTGTTCGCCGGGGCGCAGCAGCACGGGCACCGCTACATCCCGATGCTGCTCAAGCGCATGGCGAGCGGCGAGCTGACCGCACGCCAGCTGGCCACCCACGAGATGTCGCTCGACGACGCGCCCCGCGGCTATGACATGTTCAAGCACAAGAAGGACGGCTGTGTGCGCGTGGCGTTCCGCCCGCACTCCTGAACGCGCCCTCCCCGCCGGACCGAAGTGTCCAAAGTGTCAGAAGTGCAGGACGACGAACTCGTACTCGGCGGGCCCGGTGAGCCGGGCCCTGCCGTCCTTGTTCTTGTCGATGAAGATCGTCAGGTACACGTCGCCCTGCCACTGCCGCAGGGGAGTGCGCTGCTGGTCATGCCAGGTCTGGGCGACGTAGATCTGGTCCTGGTCGGCGGACCGGTGGGCGATCCTCGAGCCGACGAACTCGTTGTGGCCCTCGTTGTCCAGGTACAGCGTGCCGCTGCCGTACTCGTAGTCCGCGAGCCCGGTGCCCGGCCGGAGGCAGGGGTTCGCGGCGACCGACGCGCCGTCCTGGAGGTTGAAGACGCTGTCATCGGTCCAGGCGCAGACCTTCACGGCGACGTCCTCGGCCTGCTTCGGGAAGCGCAGCTCGAACGGCGCCTTCCTCATCGCCACCGTCACGACGTCCTTGCCGCCCCGGTGAGCGAACGACATGGCGTCCTGGGTGCCGTCCTGCCAGAACTCCAGGCCGAGCCGCGGGGTGCGGGACAGCTCACCGGTGTCGCCGGAGGCCGCGGACGCGGACGCGGAGGGCGACTGCGTGGGCGTGTGGCCGGTGCCGTCTCCGCGCAGGCCCGGCCAGACCACCACGCCGGCCACGGTGATCACGGCGGCGGCCGCGACGGCGGCGGCC
>NZ_JBHLZP010000633.1:3749-7959 GCF_042429965.1 Actinoallomurus acaciae | reverse complement strand
GGCTCATCCGGCGCCGGAGCCATGAGGTGGTGGACCGCGCCGAGCAGGTGCTGCGCGACCTTCCGCTGCATCTCCGCAACCCGTGGACGGTCGAGGCGGCGCTGCTGGCCGTGCAGGTGCTGCTGCGCGCGGACCGGGTCGACGTCGCGGCGGCGTGGTGCGAGGACCCGCCCGGCGAGGTGCCGGGTGACGACGGTGGCGCCGACACGCGTGCGGCGTTCTTCGCCGCGACGCGTGCGGAGGTCGCGTTGCGGACCGGCGACCTGGCGAGCGCGCTGCGGGAGGCGCGCGAGGCGCTGACGCGCCTCAGTGCCAAGTCGTGGGGAGTGGCCATCGGATACCCGCTGGGCACCTACGTGCTCGCCGCCACTCGTGCCGGCGAGCACGACGAGGCCGCCAGGTACCTGGCCCTGTCGGTTCCGGAGCCGATGTTCCAGAGCCGCCACGGGCTGTACTACCTGTACGCCAGGGGGCACCACCGCCTGGCGACCGGGCACGCGCATGCCGCCCTCGCCGACTTCCTGAGCTGCGGCGAGCTGATCCGTGGCTGGGGCCTGGACACCGCCGGGCCGGTGCCGTGGCGTACCGACGCGGCGGAGGCGTGGCTGCGCCTGGGCAACCGTGACCAGGCGCGCCGGCTCATCCGCGAGCAGTTGTCCCGCACCGATGGGCGCGGCCCGGCGCTGCGGCTCCTGGCCGCCGCGAGCCCGGTCGGCCGCCGGCTTCCCCTGCTGGCCGAGGCGGTCGACCTGGCCGAGGCGTCCGATGACCGGTTCGAGCAGGCGAGGGTGCTGGCCGACCTCAGCCGGGTTCACGCGGCGAGCAATCGGCGGCGCGCCCGCCTGCTGCTGCGCCAGGCCCTGCACGTGGCGAACATGTGTGGGATGCGTCCGCTCGTTCAGGAACTGCTGTCGGTCCAGGACGACCTGGGCGGTCCGGAGGCGATGGCGGACGGCCTGGAGGGCATCGCGTCCCTCACCGACTCCGAGCGCCGGGTGGCGTCCCTGGCGGTGCTCGGGAACACGAACCGGGAGATCGCCGCCAAGCTGTACGTCACTCCCAGCACGGTCGAGCAACACCTCACCCGCATCTACCGCAAGCTGGGCATCCGCCGCCGCAAGGAGCTGCCCGCCGACCTGTGGACCGGGCTCAGGAAGACCGGCTGACCGCGCTGGAGCCCGCGTTCGCGCCCAGCCCGTCGAGTAGCTCTTCGACCAGGGCGGCCATGCCGTCCCGGTCACCGGCCACGCCGAAGAGGTAGAAGTCGGGGCGGACCAGCGCCGCCACCGCCCCGGCACGGGCCAGGTACGGGAGGTGGACCGCGTCGAGGTCGGCTGCGGCGTCCAGCCGGACGATCAGCGTGCCGAGCCGGATCAGCTCCGCCGCGTGAACGGGGTCGAGCAGCTCTTCGGGCGCCTCGGTGGTGAGCAGGACGAAGCAGCGGCCTCCGGTGACCTCGTCGAGCAGCCCCTCACGACCGCCGATCCGCACCCGGCCCTGCGGGGTCAGGTCGCCGGCCGGCCCGCGCGGTCGGCCATCGGCGTCCCGGGCGAGCAGTCCCCCGGTCAGCGGGTGGACCGCCGACGGCGGGGGCGCGGCCAGGCCGCGTTCCCGTACGCCGATCATGACGGCGTCGCGGTCGCGGGCGGCCTCCGGATCGGTCTGGCAGATGACGCGGCCGAGGTCGACGGACATGGTGATCGCGTGCCGGACGTGTTCGCGCCGTTCGGCGGTGTAGGTGTCCAGCAGCGTGTCGGCGGCGCGGCCGGTGAGGACCAGGTCCAGTTTCCAGGCCAGGTTGGCCGCGTCCCGGAACCCCGAGCACATGCCCTGCCCGGCGAACGGCGGCATCAGGTGGGCCGCGTCGCCCGCGAGCAGCACACGCCCCGCACGCCAGCGGTCGACGTATCGCGCCTGGAAGGTGTAGACGGCATGCCGCTCGAGAGTCGCGCCGTCTCCGTCGACGCCGAACAACGCGAGGAGACGCCAGACGTTCTCGACGGTGCCGAACTCCTCAGGCGACTCGTCCGGCAGCCGCATGAACTCCCAGCGCCGGTGCCCGGGCCCGGCCGAGACGGCGGTGCGGGGCCGGGCCGGGTCGCAGACCTGGAGGTTGTTCGGAACGAAGGTGCGCGGCTCGTGCAGCCGCACGTCACAGGTCAGCCAGTCGTTGAAGAACCGCAGGTCGGTGGCTGTGGCGTCGATGGCTTCGCGGACGAAGCTGTTGGCCCCGTCGCAGCCCACGACGTACCGTGCGGACAGTACGCCTCCCTCGGGCCCGTCGACGGTGACCTCCACCCGTTCGCCGACATCGCGCAGGCCGACCGCGCGGTGGGCACGCAGGACGCGCAGCGTGGGCTGCCGGGCACCGCGCTCGGTGAGCGCCTCCTCGATCCCGGGCTGGTACATGGAGACCGAGTCCGGCCACCCGGACCAGCCCCGCTCGGCCACGTCCACGTCGAACAGCGTCACGCCCGCCGCGTTCGTCCAGACATAGTCGCGGGACGGTTCGGCCACCGCGCGCAGGGCCTCGCCGATCCCCGCCGCGGCGAGGATGCGGGCGGACTCTCCGTCGAACGACACGGCGCGCGGCATCGGGTAGGGCTCCGGCCGCCGTTCGACGACGGTGACGCGGTGCCCGCGCTCGGCCAGCAGCGTGGCGGTCACCTGTCCGACCGGCCCGTATCCGACGACGAGAACGTCGGCGTCCGTGCCGCTCATCGGGGGCTCTCCGCCGGTGCCGCCGTACGCAGGATCTCGGCGACGACGCGCTCGTGCTCGGCGGGATCGGTCAGGACCCGGACGCTCTCGTGGCCGTCGTCCACGGTGAGCAGGCGCTTGCCGATGAGAACGCGCTGCCCGGTGCCGAAGGACCGGCCTCGCACGAGGATTCCGGCGCCCGCCAGCGCCCGGGCGAAATCGGCCAGTTCGGCCGAGGGTTCCTGCCATTCGGCCAGGTCCCGAGGCTGGTCGCGGAACCGGTAGACCGCCTGCCAGATCCCGGACCGGCCGCTGCGCTCGACCACGTGACGGCCGTCGACCGGGACGACGCGGAACCGGTTGCCGTACTGCCGTTGGACCTCCGTGGTCACGCACAGCGGTTCCAGGTAGGAGGGGCCGACGAAGCCGACGTCGACCAGGAACAGCGCGCCGTCGAGGCGGGTGTGGTTGAAGACGTGCTCCAGGTCGGGGCCGAACGAGCCGTCCAGCTGCCGGATGCCCGCCCCGAACACGCCGACCTCGAAGCCCAGTTCCTCCAGCAGGATGCGGAAGAGGCCGTTGAGCTCGTAGCAGACGCCGCCCCGGCCCCCGATGACGATCTCGTCGAACGCGGCGTCCCGGTCGATGTCGACGCCGGCCCACAGCGCGGTGCCGCGTCCGGCGTTCAGGGCGCTGTCGTAGGGGAACGTGGTCAGGTGACGGTGGTGCAGGGAACGCAGGGTCTTCAGCGTGGGATCGGCGGGCCCGCGATGGCCGAGGGCCTTGAGGTAGGTGTCGACGTCGAACGGCATGGCTCAGCCCTCCGCCGGATCGGTCGGCTCGGTCAGCTCGGTCAGCAGGTGGTCGGTCAGTTCGGCCGGGGTGGCCCGATCGAAGATCAGCATCGCCGGGAGCTCCAGGCCGGTCGCGGCGGAGAGCCGGTTGCGCAGCTCGACCGCGGTGAGCGACACGAACCCCACCTCGAAGAACACGTCGGTGGGCGCAAGAGTCTCGTCCGGCGACCGCCCCAGCACCGCCGACGCCTCCTCCCGTACGAACGCCAGCAGCACCTCCCGGCGCCGGTCCTCGGGGAGCGCGGAGAGCCCGGCGAGCGGGGACGGCGGCGCTTCTTCGTCCTCGTGAGCCTCCCCGGCGGGTACGGGCGCGGACGACTCCAGCCAGTAGTGACGGTGCTGGAACGCGTAGGTGGGGAGATCGACGCGGGGCTGCCCGGTCAGGAGCGCCGGCCAGCCGACGCCGACGCCGCGGACGCACAGAGCCGCCGCCGAGAGCAGGAACGTGCGCAGCCCGCCCTCGCCCCGGCGCAGCGAGCCGGTCACCGCGGCGGCCGCCGGTCCGGCGGCGTCTCTGATCTCGGCCGCCAGCACGGGGTGCGCGCTCACCTCCACGAACGACCGGAATCCGTCATCCAGGAGGGCACGGGTGGCCGCGTCGAAGCGCACGGCACGGCGCAGGTTGCGGTACCAGTAGCCGCCGTCCAGCTCCGTCG
>NZ_JBHLZP010000633.1:3290-3647 GCF_042429965.1 Actinoallomurus acaciae | reverse complement strand
ACGTGCGAGGTGTGCGAGGCGTAGTCGACCGGGATCCGGCGGACCCGCACGCCCTCGTCCTCGTAGGAGTCGACCAGCTCGGCCAGGGCATCGGGGTCCCCGGCGACGACGACCGAGGCGTGGCCGTTGACGGCCGCCGTCTCGAGGCGGCCGTCCCAGCGGGCCAGCCGGGCGGCGACCCGGTCCTCCGGCAGCGCCACCGAGGCCATGCCGCCCCGTCCGGCCAGCCTCCGGGCGATGACCTGGCTGCGCAGCGCCACCACCCGCGCCGCGTCCTCCAGCGACAACGCCCCCGCGACATACGCGGCAGCGATCTCCCCCTGCGAATGCCCCACCACCGCATCCGGACGAACCCCG
>NZ_JBHLZP010000633.1:0-3143 GCF_042429965.1 Actinoallomurus acaciae | reverse complement strand
CACCCCAGACTCGGCCGCCAACGCGACCCCCATCCCCGACCACTGCGCCCCCTGACCCGGAAACACGAAGACCGTCCTGCCCTCGACGTCCGCGACGCCCGTCACCGCCGTCGGCGCGGGCTCTCCCGCCGCCACCGCGCGCAGCCCGGTCAGGGCCTCGTCCCGGTCGGCCGCCACCACGACGGCACGGTGCGCGAGGGCCGCTCTGCCGGTCGCCAGGGACAGGGCGACGGCGCCGGGCTCCAGCCCGGGACGTTCCTCCACGAACGAGGCGAGCCGCGCGGCCTGGGCCCGCAGCGCGTCCGGCGTCGCGCCGGAGAGTTCCCACGGTTGCTGTGCCGGGGGTGTGGACGTGGTCCCGGGGTCGTCACGCGCGGCGGCCTGCTCGATGATCACGTGTGCGTTGGTGCCGCTCACACCGAACGAGGACACCCCGGCCCGGCGAGGGCGGCCCGGATCGGGCCACTCCTGCCGCTCGGTGAGCAGCCGGACCGCGCCGTCCTCCCAGTCGACCTGGGAGGACGGCGCGTCCACGTGCAGAGTCGCGGGCAGGACGCCGTGCCGGAGCGCCTCCACCACCTTGATGATCCCCGCGGCTCCGGCCGCGGCCTGCGCGTGCCCGATGTTGGACTTCAGCGAGCCCAGCCACAGCGGCCGATCGGCCGGCCGATCACGTCCATAGGTCGCCAGGAGCGCCTGGGCCTCGATCGGGTCGCCCAGCGGGGTACCGGTTCCGTGGCCCTCGACGGCGTCCACGTCGCCCGGGGTCAGGCCCGCGGCGTCCAGCGCGGCGCGGATGACGCGCTGCTGGGACGGTCCGTTCGGCGCGGTGAGGCCGTTGGACGCGCCATCCTGGTTGACGGCGCTGCCGCGTACCAGCGCCAGCACGGGATGCCCGTTGCGGCGGGCGTCCGACAGGCGTTCCAGGAGGAGGACCGCCGCGCCCTCGGCCCAGCCGGTGCCGTCCGCCGCGTCGGCGAACGCCTTGCAGCGGCCGTCGGGGGCGAGGCCGCGCTGCCGGGAGAACTCGACGAACGGCGACGGCCGCGCCATGACCGCGACGCCTCCGGCGAGCGCGAGTTCGCATTCGCCGTCGCGCAGGGCGCGCGCCGCCAGGTGCACGGCCACCAGCGAGGACGAACAGGCGGTGTCGATCGACAGCGCCGGGCCCTCGAACCCGAACGTGTAGGAGACCCGGCCGGACACCACACTGCCCGACGTCCCGGTGCCGAGGAACCCTTCGAGGTCGCCCGGTACCTCTGCGAGGGTCGTCGCGTAGTCGTGGTACATCACCCCGGTGAAGACGCCGACGCGCTCGCCGCGCAGCGACGTGGGGGCGAGACCCGCGCGTTCGAGCACCTCCCAGGAGATCTCGAGCATGAGCCGCTGCTGGGGGTCCATGGCCAGCGCCTCGCGCGGCGAGATCCCGAACAGCGCGGCGTCGAACGCCCCGGCGTCGTGCAGGAACCCGCCCTGTCTCACGTACGAGGTGCCCGGCCGGCCGGGGCCCGCGGCGAAGAGCGCGTCGAGGTTCCAGCCCCGGTCGGCCGGGAAGGGCGACAGCCCCTCCCGTCCTTGCGACACCAGCTCCCACAGGTCCTCGGGCGAGGCGACCCCGCCGGGCAGCCGGCACGCCGTCGCGACGATGGCGATCGGGTCCCCGGCGGCCCTCTTGAGCCGGTCGTTCTCCCGCCGCAGCCGCTCGCCCTCGACCAGCGCGGCCCGCAACGCCCGGACGACGCGGTCGTCGGTCATGAGCCCTCCTTCGCCGGGGGAGCGACCAGGGGACCGTGCCTTTCGGCACCCTCGTTCCGCTCGGTCATCGGTTCCCTCCCAGAGCCCGTTCCACCAGGTCGTCGACGTTCATCTCGGCGATCGCCGCGGCGATGCCGTCCGGCTCTCCGGGCGGTTCCGGCACGAGTTCCGCCAGCAGCCGCCGGGCCAGCTCGGCCGGGGTCGGGTGGTCGAAGACGAGGGTGGCGGGCAGCCGTACGCCCGCCGCCCTGGCGAGCCGGTTGCGCAGCTCGACCGCCGCGAGGGAGTCGAACCCGAGCTCCCTGAACGCCTGTGCCGCACCGATCGCGTCCGGGGTGGAGTGCCCCAGGACGGCGGCCGCGTTCCGCCGGACCAGCTCCAGCGTCGTGTTCGTCCGCTCCGCCGCGGACAGCCCGGCGAGCCGTTCGGCGAAGGACTCGGTGCGCTCGCCGGTGACCGGCCGCGGGGTGGCACGAGGTGCGCGGACCAGGTGGCGCAGGACGGGCGGCAGGTCACCGGCGGCGGCGAGGGACCGCAGCGCGGCAAGGTCGAACCTCGCCGGAACGACGACCGCGTCCTCCGCGCCGAGGGCGGCGTCGAACAGGGCCAGCCCCTCCGCCGTGGAGAGACCTACGAGGCCGCCGCGGGCCAGCCTGCCCAGCCCCGCCTCGCCGAGGTGGCCGGTCATGCCGCTCGCCTGCGACCACAGTCCCCACGCGAGAGACACGGCGGGAAGCCCTTCGGCGCGCCGCAGCCGGGCCAGCCCGTCCAGGAACCCGTTGGCCGCCGCGTAGCCGGCCTGGCCCGCGTTGCCGAAGACGCCGGCGCCGGAGGAGAAGAGGACGAACGCGGCGAGGTCCAGGTCGCGGGTCAGCTCGTGCAGATTCCAGGCCGCGTCCGCCTTGGGCCCGAACACCGTGGCGAGCCGTCGCGGATCGAGGTCCTCCAGCAACGCGTCGTCCAGGACCCCGGCCGCGTGGACGACGGCCGTCAGCGGATGCTCGGTGGGTATCGCCGCCAGCACCTCCGCCAACGCGTCCCGGTCCGAGGCGTCGGTGGCCGAGATGGTCACCCCGGCCCCGGCGTCGCTCAGCTCGGCGAACAGCTCGTCCGCGCCGGGGGCGGCGAGACCGCGGCGGCCGGCCAGGAGGAGTTCACGGACGCCGTGCGTCTCCACCAGGTGGCGCGCGACGAGGCCGCCCAGCGTTCCGGTGCCGCCCGTGACCAGCACCGTCCCGTTCGGGTCGAGAGGCCTCCGGGCGTCCGTGCCGGTGCCGGCGTGCGCGAGCCGGGGAACGTGGGCGCGGCCGGCACGGAGTTCGACCTCGGGTTCGCCCGAGGCGATGACCCGCGGCAGCGACGCCCTGGCGTCCGCGGCCGAGTGCGGG